>NZ_JAKJSQ010000121.1:0-5850 GCF_050337105.1 Aliivibrio kagoshimensis | reverse complement strand
GGCTTAATTATTGCTTATTGAGCATTATAATGAAAAGTAACACTCCACAAGGAATCATAATGCTAAAAACAATAATTCGCTCAACACTGACATTTTTACTGATTAGCTGCACGTGGGTAACCAATGCAAGCATGATTACTACCACTTTTAATAGTAATAATGGTCACACTGGAAACATGTTTGATCTTACCACTTTTTCAAATGATCTATTGATTACTGGCTTAGACGTAAATTTGGAGAATACAATCGGTTCAGATGTTTTGATTGATGTCTATATTAAAACAGGCAGCTATACGGGCTTTGAAAACAATGCATCAGCCTGGACACTTGTCAGTAGCTCTTTTGGCATTAGCAGTGGAACCAATAACCCTACATTTATTGATATTAGTGATTTTTATCTAGAAGCCGCAAAATCATTTGGTGTTTATATAACAACAGATGATTCAACGATGAAGTATACCAATGGGGCGAATCTATTTGAAAATGATGACCTACAAGTCGTGACAGGTATAGGCATTGGTGGCCTGTTTGGATCTGCATTTAACCCTAGAACGTGGAATGGTTCTATTCATTATGATGTACCTGAACCATCAACAATCGCAATCTTTTTGCTGGGCCTTTGTGGCTTAGTCATATCGAGAAATCGTAAAGTTCAATAATAAAATATCAGTAAAGCTTAGATTAGTTCTATCTAAGCTTTATTGTTAACTTATCTCATATTGAATTCCAATTCCCTCAAACGTTCTTTTAACACATCTACTATTTTTTAAAGCCCATCATCGAAGGTAACATTTGCAGAACCGTCAATCGAATCACATGATTGACCATCACAAACGCCGGCTCTAACCCTAAATAGAGTGCAGTAATCGCCATCGTCTCTAAGCTGCCTGGTGCCCATGAAATCAACAACACTAAAAATGACTGTTCGACCATCAAGCTATATAAAAATGCCATCATTACGGTAACGCTAATACTGATCAAAGTCACCGTCAAACCACAACGTAAATAGGCCAACACTTCAGAGCGTTGAATATGCTGTAAGTTGGTGGCAATCAATGCTCCTAACAACACGCTAGAGATAGAGATGAGCTGATCAGGTACGGTATATGACAGTAGATCTATTGACCAATAGTTACTCAGCATCGCCGTGGCTAATCCCGTAATGATATAGGGAGCAGCAAGACCCACTTTGGTTAACAAGAAACCCACAACTGTGGCGATAATAGAGACCAAGAGTAAACCCGTCATGCTATCCACACTGACTGCTTCTACGCTCTCTTTCGCGACAGAGATATCCAGATACGACGCAAGAATTCCCGAGATAATTATCAATACCACCAAACGGGTACTGTGCGCGAAGATCACTCTAGGTGAGGGAGTCTCTTGATCTTTTAACACCACCAATATAGCGGCCATCGCACCAGGCACCGACGCGAGTAAACTGTCACTCTTAGTCCACTGCCCCACTTTACTCAGCCATAAATAGCCAAACCACACTTGTAAGGCCATACACAGCATTAACCCACTGGCTACCTGCCAATTGATGTAGTCGGAAAACTGATTTACATCCATCAAGTTTCCAACGCTCAGTCCAAGTATAAGTTGAATAAATATCAGAGAGTAACGAGGAATACTCAATAACCTAGATGAGACTTTGTTTGCTAAAAGCACCCCGATCATACTACCAAATACTTCCCCCATCGGAATGCGAAAATAACTCGCAATCACTGCACCGGAGAAAGCAAACAACATCGTATAAAGCATTTCGGTTCCTTTTGAGAAAAGTGGTAACGTGCACTTTCGTTTCTCACAGACAAAAGGGAGCTCTGCAGGCGGGAAAACGTAATTGAATCAATACGACACTAGAGCGTACCGTATTCATTCAATCAATGGCAACGACACCAGTAATTCTCTGCTTCCTTATTTCGATTATCAAGCACTAATCCATGTTTCGATTATAATTATTGATAAATCAATATTATGACTCAATGATCGCGTCACTCATCTCACGACGCTTCTTAGACTCCACGTTGGCTAACCATACTAAAGGGAAGATGATCAAAGCAGTACCCAGTAACATCGCCAAGTCTGGGGTTTCATCAAACCAAATCAAACCCACACCCACTGCACCGAGTAAACCACTGTATTCGGCGCTGGCAATCTTGTTACTTTCCGCAGAACGGTAAGCGATCACGCATGTCGCGGCATAAATCAGAATAAACACACTCGATCCCGCAGCCGTTAACATCGGTTCCCAATTCCAAACGCTGCCTTCCCATAACGCCAATGCGAGCGAAGCAGGGATACCTACTAAATTAGTCAATAGCAGAGTTTGCGGTACTGTCTGCTCTTTTGGCAGTTTTCGTATCAAAAGATTGTTTGCTGCTAAGGTGATCGCCACAATCAATGCAGCAATTGCAGCCCAGTTGATCTCGGTTGGGCGTATCACCACTAACACTCCTAAAAAGCCAATGACACCAGCCGCAACAGAGTGCTTGGTTAGTTTCTCTTTAAAGACCACCATCGCTAATGGCATCATAATCAATGGTGCCGCATAAAAGATCGCATTGGCTGTCGCTAAAGGCATAGAGTTAATCGCAAACACCATGAATACCGCCCCAAATAACCAGATGTGCCCACGCAACATGTGCCACTTCAAACCGTTAATGAAGCTTTTTTTACTGCTTTTCATACAAAACGGAAGCAGTATCATTACCGCCGTTAACTGACGAAAAAAGACAAATTGGAAAATTGAAATATCAGAATCTAACGTCTTGACCATCGCATCGGATAAGACCGCAATAAGATTACCAACAATAAGTAGCGTCATAGCAAAACCAACTGACATCTTTGGCATAACCGCTCCTTTTAAATAGTTTAGCCTCGAATATGACGAGAGCATATGCTATGTTTTTGGTGAAGTATAATGATATAAACTTACTTAGCATGAGGTAAACTAATAATGAAACTTCCTCCTCTACGAGCGGTGCAATATTTTGAAGCGGTTGCTCGTTATAATAGCTTTTCAAAATCCGCTGAAGAGATGAATGTGACCCAAAGTGCAGTCAGCCATCAAGTGCGTCTGCTGGAGGAGTATTTGGGTGAATCACTGTTTACCCGCCAAGGAAGGAACCTATCACTGACCCCTATCGGGGAACGGTACTTTGAAGAGATCAGTAATGCATTAGTCAATATTTCGCAGTCTAGCCAACAAATTCGTGAAGGCGAGAGTGGAAAAATTCGTTTGGCTATCTACAGCTCACTTGCAGTGAAGTGGCTAATTCCCCGTCTAGAGAATTTAAAGCAGTTACATCCTGAGATTGAGTTGACCCTCAACATGGTGGCTGAGAACCCAGTGTTAAGCGAGCAAGTAGCTGACTGTTTCATTACTATCTCTCCAGCAAAAAAGAACTACGTCAGTGAGTTTCTCTACAAAGAGCAGTTGTACCCGGTATGCAGCCGAAAGCTGTGGCAACAGATACAAGATAAACCCTTACCAGAAGCGATGTGGCAATTGCCGCTACTCACTGTTAAGTCTGTATTTCCCACTAGCACTGCCGGAGAAGACTGGACCAAATGGGCACAATTAGGAAACTTTACCATTCCCAAAAATGTTCAAGTAACCCATTTCAGCCATATGATTTTAGCCGCCGAGGCAGCACGCTACGATCAAGGTATTGCGCTGCTCAATAACTACTTCATGTCAGATCAAGATAGGCAACACGACTTTGTTCGTATTCCGATGCACGACCTCCCTACCGGTGATAACTTCTATTTTGTCTATAAAAAAGCACGTGAGAAGCAGTCTGAAATCGTCACCCTAGGCCGATGGTTAAAACAGCAGTGCTTCGATCAAGAGATTGAGTGAGTGGCTATTCAACCTTAACAAACTTATCAAATCTCTTATCCATACAAGCGCTTATATCTGTGGTTACAAATTCTCCATTATAATAAAGGCTAAAGATTGTGGCGGGTGACGGGCAGTTTTGAGCTTGGGTTAAGGATTCAAGCTTTACGATATGTAGGGGGATTTTTCGCTTGTTACAGCTCTCAATAAGTGACACATTCACATGATACTCTGAGAAAGGGCATCGATTAGAATAGTAGACGACACAACCATCAAATGTTGGCGTATCAGAATGAACGTGATCTGAAAATTTCGGTTTTACTGCCTCGGTAATGATGGGTAAATAGAGTAATATAAATCCATTCGGTGCTTCATCACACAGTTGAAAGCCCTGCTTCATTAACCACTTAGTATCACTCATAAAATGATTCTTTTTTTTACCAACTACCGTTACTATTCCATGTTTTTTCTGCTGCTTAGCGGCAAGAAGAACATCGTTTAATAGCTGCTTTCCATGCCCTTCACCTTTGTATTTCCCTGATACCCAAAAACAACCTAACGCGAGATAGTTTGACGCATTAATGGGTAACCAAGCTGTCTCTGCTGGGCCATATTCAATAAACACCTTCGCCCGTTCATCTAGTCGCCTAAAGACATAACCATGATGAAACGCTTCCGTTAACCATGTTTTTTTAGCAGCGTAACTCTCTTTACATTTTTTGTCTGAAAACGCGCAGCAGATATGCTCTGTTACTATATTTGAGGGCGTTAAAGTGATGTATTCCATGAGGCAATCTCCAGCGCTGTTAAACAGATAGAAACATGCTAACAAACGCTGTTACTCTTAACAGAGACTGAGATCGATTAACCAAATATCACACTATATAAATACCCGGCGCTGATGGCCATCCCCAATACTACCGTTAGAAAAGCAACGATCATCGGGGTTTTGAATATAGATTTAAGTAAAATAACCTCTGTTAAACTCGCACCGGAACTGCCGATTATTAACGCCATGACAGAACCCAGCGCCATCCCTTTTTGAACTAACGCTGCGCTGAGAGGGATCACCGCCGCCGCACGAATATAAAGAGGGATGCCAATAACCGCAGCCACAGGAATCGCATACCATTTATCGGCCCCAGCGTACTCTGCGATAAGTTCAGTAGGCACAAGCCCATATATTAGTGCGCCGATAGAAATACTGATGAACAGGTAAGGTAAGACGCTTTTAAAATCTTTCCAGGTTGCAGTCCAAATCTGCAGCCAGCGGTTCGGTGCCGCAACAGTTAATACTGCGCCACCATTACCAGTCCCGCAAATGACATCATCACTAGTATCTGAACAACTGCTGTTTGCTGTAAGTACGCTTCCGGTTTTACGTAACGCTCAAAACCTAGTTTTTCAAGCGTAAATCCTGCCGTAACCGACACTGATATAGCAATGAGGAAATAGAAAACAGCGACATTTGCACCAAAAGTGACGACAAAAAGCCCAATCACTACAGGGTTCAACAGTGGACTGGCAAACAAAAATACCATCATTGGCCCAAAACCCGTTTTCGCACGCAGTAGCCCCTTTAGAAATGGAATGGTAGAACAAGAGCAAAAAGGAGTAATAGAACCCAATAGAGCGGCAACCACATAACCTTTGCCATTTCGGGAGCTCAAGATCGATTTTATCTTTTCAGGTGAGATGAACTCTTGCAATATTCCAACGAAATAGTTGATGACTAAAAAAAGTATGGTTAACTCTACGGCGAGATATAAAAACATATCAAACGCTTCTTTTGCCATCGTGATAGTGTCAGGTTGCATGGTGAGATCCTTAGTTATTTCGAATATTCCAGAAATATAGACAAGGAAGAATTTAACGTCAACAAATATTTCGACGAAAATAGAAATATGTATTGAACTTTCACTAAATAATGGCTCTCAGTTCACAGCCGTCGATATCACAGCTCTTTTTTTAACTATAAAAAAACACATTACGAATATATACTT
>NZ_JAKJSQ010000014.1:0-72764 GCF_050337105.1 Aliivibrio kagoshimensis | reverse complement strand
CTACCGGAGTCGAACTGGTGACCTACTGATTACAAGTCAGTTGCTCTACCTACTGAGCTAAGTCGGCACACTTTATTCTTTTTGCATTCAAGTTTACTGTTAATAAACTTAGACACCAAATTGTGGTGCCCGGAGGCGGAATCGAACCACCGACACGAGGATTTTCAATCCTCTGCTCTACCGACTGAGCTATCCGGGCAACGGAGCGCTATTAAACGGATTTTCTTCCAATCCGTCAACACCTTTTTGCAAAAAGTGATAAAAAAGAGTTGTTTTGCTGCTTTCGTAAACAATTCGAGTGATTTTTAGCACATTTCTTCTTTAGTGTTTTCCGGCATTAAAGGCTTTCTTATAAGCCGTTACTTTTTCTAAATAGCGACGTGACTCTTTGTTTGGGTGTTTTTTAGTCAGCGCCCAGTAAACTTGATTAGGTTGCAGTGAGTTAAGATCATTCATTGCTCTACTACGGTTCTTGTCAAAAGTGTTTAGCACACCGCCTGTGCCTCCGTTATAGGCTGAAATCATACTGTATTCGAGTGATAAAGAGTGGCGTACATCTTTTAAATAACGATTCTTCAAAATGTAAAAGTAGGCAGTGCCGGTATCAATGTTTTTAGCGGGATCGAAAAGATACTCGGGTGACGGCATACCGGATCGTTTTTTCACTAACTTGAACACATCTTTGCCTGCCGTTTTTGGGACCACTTGCATCAAACCATAGGCATTGGCCCAGCTCACTGCATAGGGGTTGAAACTGCTCTCAGTTTTGATAATCGAGTAGATAAGGTCTTCAGGGATGTCGTAGCGCTGTGAGGCATCTCTGACGATATCGGCATATTGATAACTGCGAAGATCTGAGTGGTTTTTGACCATAGGGATTTCGACGTAGATAGCTTTTTTATAGGCGATCTGTTTGGTTTTTAACTGATTTTCAATTAAATAATCCGCGTATTTACTGGCGCGCCAAGACCACTGGATCGCTTTACCATCTTGATCCAATACCTGTTGATATAAAAAGGGTGTGCCTTCTAAACGAATGTCGGCCGCAGAATAGAGATCAACGTCTCTAGGGCTATCAGGGGTCAGTAATGTTGTGATAATGGCCTTTTTTAAGTGCGCTTTTTGCTCTGTAGTAGCGACGGTTTCAATGGTGACGGTACCTTTTGAAAAGCTTACTTGTGAGCGACTTAAGTAACCGTCTGTGTATTTGACGTATTCACGTTTACTGGCCACTTTTATCTGCTGTTTTCCCCATTTTTGCTCGATATTTCCAGAGAAATGGCCAATCAGAAGATTGAACGCCTCAATGTCTTTTTGAAATTGACCTGGAAGGGGGGCCAAGTTTTTGGCAAACCGATTGGTTGTTTGATAATCCACTGTGTAGATACCCTCAACAAACTCACGGCTACAACCCATTAAAAGCAGAGTAAAGCAAGATATATGCAGCAGCTTTTTCATTATGGACCTATCGCTATAATTAAAAATGACACGATTCATAAGAATGGTGTCATTAGTGGTAAGGTGCTAAAAACATATGACTATGTCGCAGAGGAACTACTCAGTTGGCGGTGTATAGCCATCAATGATGACCTCTTTGCCTTCGAACAAAAAGTTGACCATCTCGGTCTCTAGCAGCTTGCGGTGCTCAGTGTCCATCATGTTCAACTTTTTTTCATTAATCAACATGGTCTGTTTATGCTGCCATAACGCCCAAGCTTCTTTAGATATGTTGTCGTAAATACGCTTTCCTAAATCACCTGGGTAAAGTTGGAAATCTAAGCCATCGGCCTCTTTGTTTAGGTGGGCACATAATACAGTACGGCTCATTGTCAGTCTCCTTGACTGTTAAATTCATAAGTGAGTTGATCAAGCAATTTTTGAACAGGAGCGGCTAATCCGACTCGCTTTGGTTGTGCTAAGTTATACCAAAGTCCGCCGTTGGCTTCCATCAACACCGACGGTTTCTGAGTAATATTTATCAATATGGGCACGATATCGAGGTGATAGTGGCTAAAGGTATGGCGAAAAGCGATCAATTGCTGCTGGCTGCTTACCTGATGGCCCCTCTCGATGCCTAAACGATCGAATTGTGAAGCCAGCTCAGAGTTATCTTGTTCTGGGAAACACCATAATCCTCCCCAGATCCCTGATTGTGGACGCTGCTCCAACCACACTTCTCCTTCGTGATGAAAGATAACAAACCATGCCTCTTTTTCAGGTTTCACTTTTTTAGGTTTTTTCCCCGGAAAGTCTGCTTGACGGTCTGCTGCTTTGGCCTCACATAGTGTGTTCACAGGGCATATTTCACACTTAGGCCTGCTTCGTGTACAAACCATGGCCCCCATGTCCATCATCGCTTGGTTGTATTTCTCTACATCACGTTTGGGAGTATGTAACTCGGCAATCTCCCACAGTCTATTTTCGACCGGTTTCTTCCCTGGCCACCCTTCAACAGCAAAGCATCGTGAAAGGGTTCGTTTCACATTACCATCCAAAATAGCGTGAGGTTGCTTTAGGGAGAGGGAGAGCACAGCACCAGCGGTAGATCGTCCAATACCTGGTAGAGCGATAACGTCATCAATATTAGTGGGAAACAGGCCTTGATACTGCTCAACCACGATTTTAGCGGCTTTATGCAGATTTCTAGCTCGTGCGTAATACCCGAGTCCGGTCCAAAGGTGCAAGACTTCATCCTGTTCAGCATTGGCCAGATCTTCCACGGTAGGGAAGCGATCCATAAAACGCTCAAAGTAAGGAATAACGGTGGTTACTTGGGTCTGTTGTAGCATGATTTCAGATAGCCACACCTTGTACGGCGTTTTTTCTATCTGCCAAGGAAGCGTTTTACGACCAAATTGTTCATACCAGTTGAGTACAGCTTGAGAAAATGAGGACACGACAATAGTTTCTACTAATTATTATTTAATAACCAAATTGCAACATAACTGGCGTAGTAAGTAAAACGAAAGATAAGTCTTGCACCTTGCATGGATCTTTGGATAATGCCGCTTTATATTTATTGCTCAGCTTATGTACAGGCACCTATTATGACTGAAGTCACCAAAAATGAATTTACCGAAGAAGGTAAAATAGTCCGCAGAATTCGCAGCTTTGTTCGTCGTGAAGGTCGCCTAACTAAAGGTCAAGAGTCTGCAATGACAGAGTGCTGGCCAACGATGGGCATTGATTTTAAAGAAGAGAAATTGGTTTGGTCGACGGTTTTTGGTAACGACAATCCAGTGGTTCTTGAGATCGGTTTTGGCATGGGTGCCTCTTTGGTTGAGATGGCTCAAAAGTCACCTGAAAAAAACTTTGTAGGTATTGAAGTGCACCGCCCTGGTGTTGGAGGCTGTTTGAGCCTTGCGCGCGAAGCGGGTATTACCAACCTACGTATAATGTGTCACGATGCCGTTGAAGTGTTTGAACATATGATCCCTGATAACAGCCTAGTTACGCTACAACTTTTCTTCCCTGATCCATGGCATAAAGCGCGTCACCATAAGCGTCGCATTGTAAAGTTGGAGTTTGCCGAGATGATACGTTCAAAGATCACCATTGGTGGTGTGTTTCACATGGCAACAGATTGGGAAAACTATGCAGAGCATATGGTTGAAGTGATGAATGCTGCTCCAGGTTATGACAATACCGCTGTGGATGGTGATTATATACCACGCCCGGAAGATCGTCCTTTGACGAAGTTTGAAGCTCGTGGTCATCGCTTAGGTCATGGCGTTTGGGACATGAAATACGCAAGAGAGTCATAAGCGTAAAATAAAATGACGGCAAGCTAGCAAAGTTGCAAAAAATGATACACAAAACAAGAGTCTGACGGTATGTTTGGCTCTTGTTTTTTTATGACCCTGCGGAGTATCAGGAATGAAGCCAACGAAAGCGCTGCTAGAAGCAATATTGAATGATGTTAGGCCTTTGATCGGTTCTGGTCATGTTGCCAATTACATTCCTGCTCTGGCCTGTGTTAGCCCCCATAAACTCGGTATTGCTGTCTGTTTTAACGATGGACGCTGTGTGAGTGCTGGTGATGCTGATGAAGCGTTCTCAATTCAATCTATCTCTAAAGCGTTGAGCCTGACATTGGCAATGATGCATTACCAACCAGATGAGCTTTGGCAGCGTGTAGGTAAAGAGCCTTCAGGTCAAGCATTCAACTCGCTGATTCAGCTAGAGATGGAGAAGGGTATTCCGCGCAATCCTTTTATTAATGCTGGTGCCATTGCTGTGGCAGACATGCTCTATACCCGTTTATCAACCCCTAAGCATCGCTTGTTAGAATTTGCTCGGAAATTATCGGATAATCAGGGTGTGGTCTATGACAAGGTGGTGGCCGATTCTGAAATGGACCATAGCGATCGAAATGCATCAATTGCATATCTAATGCGTGCTTTTGGTAATTTCGAGAATGAAGTGATGCCAGTACTGTTCAACTATTTTCATGCCTGCGCCCTGTCGATGAGCTGTTGTGATTTAGCAAGAACCTTTAGTTATCTTGCCAATAAAGGCGTGTTACCGAGCAGCAAAGAGCGAATTGTGAGTGTGACTCAATCAAAACAGATCAATGCATTGATGGCAACCTGTGGTTTGTATGACGGAGCGGGTGAGTTTGCTTATCGCGTTGGCATGCCTGGAAAGTCAGGTGTGGGAGGGGGGATTATTGCTATCGTACCTGGTGATATGACCATCGCAGTTTGGTCACCTGAGCTGGACGCTTCAGGTAACTCACTAGCGGGATTAAAGGCGTTAGAGCTGCTCTCTGAGAGAATTGGACGTTCTATTTTTTAGTCAACAACTAGTCAGAGACAAAGGCGGCAAGGAGATCATTTAAGAACAGTTTCCCGTGTTCGGTGATCGTCCAGTGTGTCTCGCTCTCTTCAATGTAACTCTGCTCAAGTGCCCAATCCATTGTGGGTTGAATTGTCTGGATGGCTAAACCAGTACGTTCAATAAATTCGCTTTTCGGGCACGCTTCTAACAGTCGAAAGCGGTTCATGAAAAACTCAAAGGCGCGGTCATCATTGGCCACCTCTTTCTCTTCTGAACGATAGTTTTTGGCTAACCCTTTTTCCGTTTGTGCTAAGTAGCCTCTCGGATGTTTTATTTTGGTCGTGCGTACTATGCGTCCATCTTTAAAACTCACTTTTCCGTGAGCACCACAGCCGATACCTAGGTAGTCACCAAATCGCCAGTAGTTGAGGTTATGTTGGCATTGAAAACCAGGCTTACTGTAACCCGATATCTCATACTGCTCATAACCTGCAGCGGTTAAACGCAGGTGGCCCTGCTCAAAAATATCCCATAAGTCGTCGTCATCGGGCAAAGTCGGTGTTTTGGAATAAAACAGGGTATTGGGTTCGATGGTGAGCTGGTACCATGAGAAGTGTGGAGGACTCAGTTCAATAGCTTTATCGAGATCGCTCATGGCGTCGTCTATGGACTGGTCGGGTAGCCCATGCATTAGATCAAGATTAAAGCTGTTTAAGCCTGCCTGATGAGCTAAGTTAGCCGCTGTTATCGCCTCTTTTTTACCATGAATACGCCCTAGTTTTTTCAACTTTGGATCTTGGAAGCTTTGAACTCCAATGGAGATTCGATTGATGCCCGCTTGTCGAAACTCAATGAAACGACCCGCTTCAACGGTACCGGGATTGGCTTCCATGGTGATTTCGATCTGTTTTGAAAAGGGGATACGCTTTTCTATGGCTTGTAGTAGCCGCCCTATTTCGGATGCAGAGATCAAGCTAGGGGTACCACCACCAATAAAGATGGAGTGTAGCGCTCTTTGACGGTCATTGAGTTTGTAGCGATCTAAATCAACCTCAAGGTCATCGATGAGTGCATCGATATACTGCTCTTCAGGGATATCACCTTTGAGAGCGTGAGAGTTAAAGTCACAGTAGGGGCACTTCTGCACACACCAAGGAATGTGGACATAGAGGCTAAGTAGTGGCGGGGTTAACATCGTTAATTAGGCCTCTTTAAGCGCAGCAAACAGCTTTTGTAGTGCTTGGCCACGGTGAGAGTGCAGCTTTTTCTGTGTTGGTTCAAACTGAGCCGAAGTGCACTGCTGCTCTTCTAACCAGAATATTGGGTCATAACCGAAGCCATTTTCACCGTGGGATTGTGTGGTGATTCTGCCTTCCCACTGGCCATGACATACAAGTGGCGTTGGGTCATTTTCATGTTTCATTAGAACTAATACACAGTGAAAACGTGCTGTTCTTTGTGATTCAGGAACGCCTTCCATCGCTTTAAGCAGCTTTTCAAGGTTCTGCTGGTCAGTGGCTTCATTTCCTGCGTAACGAGCAGAGTAGACGCCAGGTGCGCCTTGTAAGAAGTCTACTTCAAGTCCAGAGTCATCTGCGATGGCTGCCATTCCCGTCTCTTTGGCGGCATGGCGAGCTTTGATAATGGCATTCTCAATAAATGTGGTGCCTGTCTCTTCTACATCGGAAACGTTGAACTCGCTTTGAGGCGATACCGTGAACCCAAAATCAGACAGCAGATCGGCCATCTCTTTTACCTTGCCTTTATTGCCCGTCGCTAAAACTATGTTGCTCATGAAAGTGCTCCTAATGGGTTTTGTAATGACTATTCGACGTAAAACTTTTGATTAAAGGTGATAGTACCGCTGCCTTTTAATCCAGACGAGACATCAATCTTTATGCTATATAGCTCTTCATTAACAAATGGCAGCTCTGCAATGTAATAAACGGATGTTGACTCTTTAATCTCTTTAAACTTGAGCGGCTTAATCGTGCCAAGTAAGTTTTTTGCTGTCCCCTTAACGATCCCTGTAATTGCGGGTTTTCCTGCTTGGGAACGGTCTAACATGGTAACGTTTATTAATGCGTTATAACCGCTTCGTTTTATTTGATATTGACGCGTTACTTTCGCAGGAATAAGGGTTGAGTTAAACGCAGAGTAGTGAACTTCAAGATCTTTTATCTGTTTGAACTGTTCCGCTATCGCACTCTGTGACAAGATTAATAGCAGCAGTGAAAAGAGTATTTTCATGATTTTCCTTTGGTATATAGATGAAGAAGCCGACTAAGTCGGCTTATTTTCTTATAGGGAATCAGAGTAAATTATATATGATATCGGGGATCTGTTCTGGTTTCTGAACCCGAACTTGTTTGTGTCTGCCAAGTTCCCCTTTCTCAATGACAATCTTACCTTTTGCAATCTTAAACTGTTTGGCTAAAAATTTGGTCAAATGGCTATTGGCCTTGCCATCAATAGGGGGGGCGGTAATGGCTACCTTTAACTCATCTCCGTGCAGCCCAACAATCTGGTCTCGACTTGCTTTAGGCTGAATGTAGAGCTTAAGGATAAGATCATCGCACTCTCTAATGATGGCGGTGCTCATTGATTAAAGGCCGAACCAGTTGATGCCAAACAGAGTAGCAACGAGATCACCCATTAAGAAGTTACTAAACTGCAGAACAATAAACAGCACTAATACACTCAGATCAAAGCCACCCATGTCCGGTAGTATTTTTCGAATTGGAGCAAGAAGCGGTTCAGTGAGCTGGTGCATAACATACTCAACGGGGCTTCTTCCTTGGCTAACCCAGCTTAATATCGCTCTGACTAATAGTACCCAAAAGAGTAAACCACCCGCCGCTTTAATGAGGGCTAGAGCGCCGATAATGAAAAAGAAGGGGTCGAAAGTGATGCCGCCTGCTGCTATTAGCTGCATCAGTACAAATTTTAATGTACATAATACGTAGGCAAAAACAACGGTTGCGAGATCAAGACTTCCTATCGATGGTATCACTCGACGTAGCGGTGCAACGATCGGTTGCGTGGCTTTAACAATAAATTGTGAAAACGGGTTGTAGAAATCAGCACGGCTGGCTTGCAGCCAAACGCGAAGCAGTACAACCATGATGTAGAGGTCAAAAAAAGTATTAACTAGAAAGTTCATTGCGTTCATATTGGTTTAGCCCTAAAACTGTTTTTCCATCTCTTCTGCTCG
Source organism: Aliivibrio kagoshimensis (assembly GCF_050337105.1). Classification (NCBI taxonomy): domain Bacteria; kingdom Pseudomonadati; phylum Pseudomonadota; class Gammaproteobacteria; order Vibrionales; family Vibrionaceae; genus Aliivibrio; species Aliivibrio kagoshimensis. The sequence continues at coordinate 64,771 of NZ_JAKJSQ010000014.1, read as the reverse complement.
AATTACCGCAGCTTGCATCGCTTGGGCAACTGTATCGCAAAGATTATGTTGATTAAAAGTACGTATCGCCTCAGCTGTGGCGCCACCTTTGGATGTTACTTGTTGACGCAGTGTAGAGAGTTCAGTCTCTGGGTTCGCCACAACCAGTTCAGCAGCACCGAGTGCGGTTTGCTGTACCAGAAGTCTTGCTGTCTCAGCATCAAAACCTTGCTTTATTGCTTCATTTTGCATCGCTTCCATGAAGAGGAAAAAGTAGGCTGGAGCACTGCCTGCGGCAGCAATAATGGCATTAATGCCTGACTCTTGTTCAACCCAGCACACCTCACCAACCGCAGACATTAAGTGTGACGCAAAGTCACGGTCACTGTTGTTGATGCTTGGTATTGCATACAGCCCACTCATCCCTTTACCCACTAATGAAGGTGTATTAGGCATAACGCGTACTACATTTAATGGGGACGCAAACATCTCATTTAAACGCTTAGCGCAAATTCCAGCTGCAATTGAGATGATTAACTTTCCGGAAAAATCGATAATCTGCATCTCATTGGCAACGGTTTCCATCATTTGAGGTTTTACCGCAAGGATGATGACTTCGGCGTCATTCGCCGCTTCGATATTGTTAGCGTTTACATTAATGCCGTAACAGCTAGCGAGGTGCTCTCTGGTTGAATCGCTCGGGGCGGTTGCGGTGATTTTATTAGCAGGGTAACCACTACTTACTAAGCCTGCAATAATAGAACGAGCCATATTTCCAGCACCAATAAAGGTTATTTTACGATGTTCCATCTCAATCCCTGTATATTTAATTAACTAAAAGATTAGTAATGGCAGTATGTTACTGGTTTGAATAGTCTCTCGCACCAAATATTGCCGTGCCAATTCTTACCATGGTTGAACCCGCTTCAATTGCGGCTTCCATATCGCCACTCATGCCGATAGAGAGGGTATCAATATTTTCGAACTGCTGTTGTAACCGGTTTTGCAATTTTGATAAAGCAACAAATGAAACAAGCTGTTGCTGATAATCAGAGACATTCTCTGGGATCGCCATGAGTCCACGCAGCTGTAGATTTGGCATCTCACTGATACCCTGAGCCAGAGATAACACCTGTTCTTCAGTTACACCAGATTTACTCTCTTCACCGCTGATGTTGACTTGTATTAGTACTTGCAGTGGCGGTAAATGCTCTGCACGTTGGTTATTTAGGCGCTGAGCTATTTTTACTCGCTCTATGGTGTGCACCCAAGAAAAATTTTCTGCAATCAGTTTGGTTTTATTTGACTGAATGGGGCCGATAAAGTGCCAAGTGATGTCTTGTTCTGGGTGCTGCTGATTAAAATAGTGAATTTTATCAACCCCCTCTTGAACGTAATTCTCTCCGAAAGCGAGTTGTCCAGCTTCAAGCGCTGTGACTAAGGCTTCGATAGGTTTGGTTTTGCTCACGGCTAAAACCTGTACGTCATTGATTGCTCTGCCGCACTTTTTCTCAATTTCATGAACTTGATTAATGACGTTGTTAAGATTTTGTTTGATACTAGTCATAATGGCTTTTTTAAGGACTCTTTATGGATATCACCGAACTTCTGGACTTCAGTGTAAAACAAAATGCATCAGATCTACATCTCTCAGCAGGGGTTCCCCCAATGGTGAGAGTCGATGGTGATGTGAGAAAGTTAACTTTACCACCATTTTCTCACTCAGACGTACACCGTTTAGTCTTTGATATCATGAATGATGCGCAAAGAAGCGAATTTGAAGAGAAGTTAGAGGTCGATTTTTCATTCGAACTTCCTTCGGTAGGTCGCTTTAGGGTTAACGCCTTTAATCAGTCACGAGGCTGTGCTGCTGTTTTTAGAACCATTCCTATGGTTATCCCTACCTTGGACCAGCTATTAGCACCTGAAGTGTTTACTCAAATTGCCGGTTATCAAAAAGGATTAGTTTTAATCACAGGTCCGACCGGATCAGGTAAATCAACGACATTAGCGGCGATGGTCGATTACATTAATGAGCATACCAATAAACATATTCTGACCATCGAAGACCCCATTGAATTTGTTCATCAGAATAAGAAGTGTTTGATTAATCAACGAGAAGTTCACCGAGACACGCACACATTTGGTGCGGCTCTTCGATCAGCCCTTCGAGAAGACCCTGATGTGATTTTGGTGGGGGAGTTACGCGATCAAGAGACCATTAGTCTTGCATTAACCGCTGCAGAAACAGGGCATCTGGTGTTTGGAACCTTGCATACCAGTTCAGCGGCGAAAACCATAGACCGAATTATTGATGTCTTTCCTGGTAATGATAAGTCTATGGTGCGCTCAATGCTTTCAGAGTCTTTAAAAGCGGTTGTCGCCCAAACCCTGTTAAAACGAATAGGAGCAGGACGAGTTGCTTGTCATGAAATTATGATAGCCAATCCTGCGATTCGTAACTTGATCCGAGAAGATAAAGTACCGCAAATGAATTCGATTATTCAGACTGGTGTTGCCAGCGGAATGCAAACGTTAGAGCAAGGAGCCAATAAACTTCTGAGCCAAGGTATTGTTGACCAGCAAGAGGTGAGCACAAAAATTGATCTAACAGCGAAGCTCGGATTTTAGAGGAGGAACAGTATGATGTTAGTTGAACTGTTAAAGCGAATGCAGAGTGATAAGGCTTCAGACCTTTACATTACAGTGGATTCCCCTTGTTTATTAAAAGTGGACGGTGGACTGAAACCTGTAGGGGCAACGCTGAATAAAGCCGATGTTGAGACCCTACTTTCACAGATGATGGATAGCGATCGCTCGCAGGAGTTTCACCGTACCTTAGAGGCTAATTTTGCCTTGGTTGAGGAGTTTGGCCGCTTTCGAGTCAGTGCCTTTTGGCAACGCGAGCAACCGGGCGCTGTGATTCGAAAAATTGAGACGCAGATCCCTAGCATGGATGAGTTGCAGCTCCCTAAGGTGATGCAAGAGTTAGCGGTTGCTAAAAGGGGACTAATTTTAGTGGTCGGGGCGACGGGCTCTGGTAAGTCGACCTCGATGGCTGCAATGACGGGGTATCGCAATCAGACCTGCAGTGGACATATTTTGACCGTCGAAGACCCGATTGAGTTTGTGCACCCACACCATAATTGCATTGTGACTCAGCGAGAGGTTGGTTTGGATACTGAGAGCTATGAAGTGGCACTGAAAAACTCATTGCGACAAGCTCCAGATATGATTCTGATAGGGGAGATCCGTAGTCAAGAGACCATGGAGTTTGCGATGACATTCGCGGAAACGGGGCATCTCTGTATGGCGACTCTGCATGCCAATAATGCCAATCAAGCTTTGGAACGTATTTTACATTTAGTGCCTAAAGATAGCCGAGAACAGTTTCTGTTTGATCTTTCATTAAATCTAAAAGGGGTGATTGCCCAACAGTTAATTGTTGATGCAAACGGGAAAGGGCGGCATGCGGCATTTGAGTTGTTGCTCAACACTCCTAGAGTGTCAGAATTGATACGTAAAGGGGATTTGAATGAATTAAAGCCGACCATGGCTAAATCAACTGAAGCGGGCATGATAACGTTTGAACAATCGCTCTTTGAGCTAACTATGGCGGGGAAAATCAGAGAGCAAGATGCCCTACACAGTGCAGATTCAGCTAATGATTTACGTTTAATGCTAAAAAGCAAAAAAGGCGACGGATATAGCACTGGAAGCCTTGATAATATTGAGGTTGATATGGATTAATGGCTGGCAAAGTATCTCTATCACTAAAGGATCATATGGTTTTTTAAAAAAAACATGAAAAAAAGCTATTCTTGGGCAATGATTGTGATAGCATACGTCTCGTGCCTGCAATACAGACCTTGTTTATATGCAACATTATAATGTTTTAGAAAACCTTCGATGTACTGTTAATTTAGTCCGTTGTTATGAAGCTTTCCAATCATAGTAATCGTCACATAAATAATTCTATTACTGGCTAAAACGCAATATTGCGAATTATTTTATTGAAAAATTGGAGACATTCATGTCTAAATCAACTGGTATCGTTAAGTGGTTTAACGAAGAGAAAGGTTTCGGTTTCATCACTCAAGACAACGGCGGCGCTGACGTATTCGTACATTTCCGTGCAATCGCTTCTGAGGGTTTCAAAACTCTTGCTGAAGGCCAAAAAGTGTCTTTTGAAGTAGAACAAGGCCAGAAAGGCCCACAAGCTGCAAACGTTGTAGCTCTTTAATTTTAAGATTTAATTCTTAGAATAACAAAATGTCGGCATAGCCGGCATTTTTTGTATCTGGCGTATGAACATCAGATATAAACATCCCGATAGTCATTATGATTATCGGGATGTTTTGTTTTTCGTTGGTCTCTATTCGCTTAGGCCCACTGAGATTCGAACCAGCTCTCTAGTATGATTACCGCAGATTGACAGTCGACATTGCCTTTGGTGAGTTTTTTGTAACCGCCAAATTCAAACAGCTCTGATTTCGCTTCCACCGTGGAGAGTCTTTCATCGTGAAGTTCAACGGGGAAACCAAATCGACCATGTAGGCGATTAGCAAACTTCTTTGCTCTTGGTGTAATGGCCTCTAGCGCTTTTCCTTCTAAATCGAGTGGTAAACCGACTACAATCAGATCGGGATTCCACTCTTTTAATATGGCCTCAATATCACTCCAGTTTGGAACCCCATCATTGGCTTTAAACGCTTTTAAAGGGCCAGCGGTTCCCGTAACCTCTTGACCAACGGCCGAACCAATACTTTTAGTTCCAAAGTCGAAGGCAAGAATAGTGCGTGTTTTTGTCATAGTGCTCTCATATTAAGAGTGGCCCACATCGCTAGAAAGATTGGCCACGTCAATGCCCAGTTGTTGCACTGCTTTTTGCCAGCGCTCATTAATGGGGGTATCAAAAATAACACTCGGGTCGGCTTCGATGGTTAGCCAAGTATTATTGGTTAACTCTTTCTCTAGCTGCCCGGCGTCCCAACCTGAATAGCCAAGCGTAACCAAGAACTTTTCAGGTTGGTCATTCGTGCCTAGAATCGCAAGAATATCTTTAGAGGTAGTGACTGAGAGTTGATCGGTCATATCCAAGCTTGAGGCATATTTGTCTTTGTGGATATGCAGAACAAAACCACGATCATCTGAAACGGGTCCGCCATTGAGCACGGGTTGCTTTAAGCTGCTCTGTTTTTCCAGTGGCAGCTCGCGATTAACTTCAATCTGTTCCAACATGTTCTCAACTGAGATATCGATAGGTTGATTGATTAATAACCCCATCGCCCCCTCTTCGTCATGTTCACAGATGTACACAACGCTTCTCTGAAAGAATGGGTCTTTCATCGTCGGCATTGCTACAAGAAAATGATTTCTAAGATCCATGTCGGCCCTCGATAGTTACTGTTTAATTCGACGCGCTATCGCATCCATTAATTTACCAGTGATTGAAATATCAAACGCGGCTTCAATCTCTCGAATACAAGTTGGGCTCGTCACGTTGATCTCAGTAAGCTTGTCACCAATGACATCGAGACCAACAAAAATCAGCCCTTTCTCTTTGAGTATAGGTGCAACTGTTTCAGCTATCATTCTATCTGTATCACTAATTGCTTGCGCCACACCTCGACCACCTGCCGCCAAGTTACCACGGGTTTCCCCTTCGGCTGGAATTCGTGCTAAGCAGTAAGGCATCGGCTCGCCGTCCACCACAAGAATACGTTTATCGCCATTGGTGATATCAGGAACAAATGTCTGCGCCATGCAGTAGTTTTGCCCGTGGTTAGTTAACGTCTCTATGATGACGGAGACATTGGGGTCACCTGCTTTGACGCGGAAAATAGAGGCTCCCCCCATACCATCAAGCGGTTTTAAAATAATGTCACCATGCTGCTCACGAAACGCTTTAATTTTTTCCGCTTTGCGGGTCACAATGGTGGTTGGAGTTAGCTCTGGAAACCAGGCTGTAAATAGTTTCTCATTGCAATCACGTAGACTCTGCGGTTTGTTGACAATCAGTGCCCCTTCCATTTCAGCACGTTCTAAAATATAGGTTGCGTAGATGTATTCGGTATCAAAAGGGGGATCTTTACGCATTAGAACCGCATCAAGATCAGAGAGGGCGATCGTCTGCTCAGAAGTGAATTCATACCAGCCGTTTGGGTCTTCTGTCAATGTGACAACTTTGGTGTCAGCAATTGCTTTGCCTTGATCCAAGTGGAGGTCAGCCATCTCCATATAATGAATTTCCCAACCGCGTCGTTGCGCTTCCATCATCATAGCGAAGCTCGAGTCTTTTTTGATATTAATGGATGAAATTGGGTCCATTACAATGCCGAGTTTGATCATGTCTATTCTCCGAGTTATCCAAGATCGCCAAAGCGAACTTGTAGTGCGGTAATTGCGGTGAGCGCTGCGGTTTCGGTTCGTAATACTCGAGGGCCTAACAACGTCTCTTCAAAATTATAGTGTTCTGTCATGCTAATCTCGTCAGCGGATAACCCGCCTTCTGGACCGATCAGCAAACGTACATTTTTAACAGGCTCAGGCAGCGCGTTGATCGAATACTGAGCTCTAGGATGTAGGTTGAGCTTTAACCCATCGTACTCTTCCTGACACCACGCTTCGAGGGCCATTATTGGTCTAATGGTGGGAATGGTGTTTCGACCACACTGCTCACAAGCGCTGATGATGATTTTTTGCCATTGGGCCAGTTTTTTCTCAAATCGCTCTGCATTCAGTTTTACGCCACAACGCTCAGAAATAAGAGGGGTAATGGTTGTGACACCTAACTCCACTGATTTTTGTATGGTAAATTCCATCTTATCACCGCGGGAGACCACTTGACCTAAATGAATGTTGAGTGGCGACTCACTGCTACGTTCACTCTTTGTCTGGACAGTCACGGCCACGTTCTTCTTACTGACCGCGCTAATGGTGCTCAAAAACTCTGAGCCACTGCCATCAAATAGAGTGATAGACTCACCTATCTTCATGCGTAATACACGACCAACGTGTCCTGCCGCGTCATCGCTTAATGATACCTCACCATGTGAAGGCAGAGTATCGGGGTGAAAAATTCTAGGATTACTCATAGTGTTACTACTTTTCGTAAATGATGATAATACGTGTGTTGCTAATAACATGGGTGTTATTGAGCTGAATTACAACCCTTAAACCTGCTTTAACAATGTGTTGTGATTATAACGTAGAACGGGAGGGAATAGGCATTGCGATCAGAGGTTGTTTACAGCGCTGACAGAGATAGGTGGCTTGTTGGCGGATGACCCTATTATGACGTCTAATTGTTAAAACGTGTTGTTGGCAGTGGCACTGGTAGTCAAAGGTCTTACCTTGCAAAGAGTGAACATTAAAGCTGTGGGTTGTTTTAGCCGGTAAATTAAAAACGTGATTCATGATGCCTTGCCACTCTTTACCGTGAGGTTTGACTCTGCCATAAAGCTGAAAAGTAATAAGGTGAGCAATTTCGTGGGGTATCACTTCATCAATAAATTGCTGTTGGTTCTCTTGCAACAGGATAGGGTTGAGACGGATCTCCCAGCGTTGCAAGCGAGCAGTACCGGCCGCCTTTCCGCGCTGGTTAAATGAGATGGTAGGTAGGGCGAAGTCCATGTTTAAGGCACTCTGCGCCAGTTGAATGCATTGAGCGGCCTTTTCAATGGAGTGTTGTTTCAGTTTCTCCATAAGAGCACTTATACCGAAGGGAAGTAAGAGATAAAAAAGCAAGAGTCTAATGAATAAACTCTTGCTCTAAATTTTGAATTAGCGAGGTAAACTCACTAAATAAAGGGGCTATTTAGCAAATTCAGCTAGCATTGCCGCTTTATCTGTCGCTTCCCAAGGGAACTCTTCACGACCAAAGTGACCATAAGCCGCTGTCTTTTTGTAGATAGGCTTAAGAAGATCAAGCATCTCTAAAATGCCATATGGACGTAGATCGAAGTTTTGACGAACCGCTTCAACGATGATCTGGTGTGATACTTTTTCAGTACCAAACGTCTCAACCATGATAGACGTTGGTTCAGCCACACCGATGGCGTAAGAAAGCTGAATTTCACAGCGATCAGCAAGACCAGCAGCAACAATGTTTTTCGCTACATAACGAGCCGCATAAGCCGCACTACGGTCAACTTTTGAAGGATCTTTACCAGAGAAAGCTCCACCGCCGTGACGAGCCGCGCCGCCGTAGGTATCAACGATAATTTTACGACCAGTAAGGCCACAGTCACCCATTGGGCCACCGATAACAAAACGACCTGTTGGGTTAATAAAGAATTTAGTCTCTTTATTTAACCACTCAGAAGGAAGGACTGGTTTGATGATCTCTTCCATTACCGCTTCACGAAGTTCAGGTGTAGAGATTGAATCACAATGCTGAGTTGACAGTACAACCGCATCAATACCGACAATCTTACCTTGGTCGTATTGGAAGGTGACTTGTGATTTTGCATCTGGGCGTAGGAAGTCTAATTTTCCAGCCTTACGTACTTCAGCTTGTTTTTGAACAAGAAGGTGAGAGTAAGTGATTGGAGCAGGCATTAGAATGTCTGTTTCGTTGGTTGCGTAACCAAACATGATGCCCTGGTCGCCAGCGCCTTGCTCTTTAGGGTCAGCACGGTCAACACCTTGGTTGATGTCTGGAGACTGCTTACCAATAGTATTCAAGATGGCACACGAGTTTGCGTCAAAGCCCATGTCAGAGTGCACATAACCAATTTCACGAACGGTTTCACGAGTGAGCTCTTCGATGTCAACCCAAGCTGAGGTAGTGATCTCGCCACCGACCATAACCATGCCAGTTTTTACGTAGGTCTCACAAGCCACACGAGCTTTAGGATCCTGAGCAATGATCGCATCAAGTACCGCATCAGAAATTTGATCGGCGATTTTGTCTGGGTGACCTTCTGATACAGACTCAGAGGTAAAAAGGTGTTTTGCCATGATGGTGTCCACTTTTTAAATTAAACAAGTACGTTGAATGAAACAACCATACTCAATGTAGGTATATGGCGGTTTCGACTTCTAGACGGCTATAATATTCCAATCCGTTCAGATTGCAACCGATTTCTTACTTATCAAGCAACTAAACGTTTGCGCCATTTAATTGATGATTTTCAATGTAACGAAGGATGTAACGAATGTCAGAAATAGTGATGTGACGCGAACTATTTAGTTGTAAAACATTTGCAGTGCTAAAGCGGCTTTGCGACAATACTCCGAATAATTATACCTAAGTTCCTTTTATTAAAGCGGCATTAAGCCACCCCTCTTTATGAGAAGTCATTTAGGTATAATGGGGTTAATTCTAATTCTAGAGTTAATCTTCCACTATTGAAAAGTCTTTCGAATTTTAGGAGCAGACATGTCTTCACGTAAGGAACTCGCCAACGCAATCCGTGCCCTTAGTATGGATGGTGTACAACAAGCTAATTCAGGTCACCCTGGTGCCCCAATGGGAATGGCTGATATCGCTGAAGTATTATGGCGTGGCCACCTGAATCACAACCCACAAAACCCTGAGTGGGCTGATCGTGACCGTTTTATTCTTTCTAACGGCCATGGTTCAATGTTGATTTATTCATTACTGCACCTTACTGGTTATGATTTATCGAACGACGATTTGAAAAACTTCCGTCAATTGCACTCTAAAACTCCAGGTCACCCTGAGTTTGGTTATGCCCCTGGTGTTGAAACGACGACAGGCCCTTTAGGCCAAGGCATCACTAATGGTGTTGGTATGGCGATGGCTGAAAAATCGTTAGCAGCTCAGTTTAACCGTGACGGTCACGATATCGTTGACCACAACACTTATGTGTTCATGGGCGATGGTTGTCTAATGGAAGGTATCTCTCACGAAGCGTGTTCTTTAGCTGGAACCTTAGGTCTTGGCAAACTGACCGCATTTTGGGATGACAATGGCATCTCGATTGATGGTGAAGTTGAAGGCTGGTTCTCAGACGATACCCCTAAACGTTTCGAAGCATATGGTTGGCATGTAATTCCAGCGGTTGATGGTCATGATCCTGAAGCGATTAATGCAGCGATTGAAGCGGCTAAAGCTGAAACAGGTCGTCCAACTCTTATCTGTACTAAAACGGTTATCGGTTTTGGTTCTCCAAATAAAGCGGGTACGCACGACTGTCATGGCGCACCACTAGGTGCTGATGAAATCGCAGCTACGCGTAAAGCGCTAGGCTGGGAACACGGTCCTTTTGAAATCCCTGCTAATATCGCAGCAGAGTGGGATGCAAAAGAAGTTGGCGCAGCTAAAGAAGCAGCGTGGAATGCTAAATTTGACGCTTACGCTGCCGCACACCCTGAATTAGCAGCTGAATACAAGCGTCGTGTAAACGGTGACTTACCAGCGCAGTGGGAAGAGAAAACGAACGCAATCATTGCGGATCTACAAGCTAACCCTGCTAACATCGCTTCTCGTAAAGCATCACAAAACGCACTAGAAGCGTTTGGTGCAATGCTTCCTGAGTTTATGGGTGGTTCTGCTGACCTTGCACCTTCAAACTTAACGATGTGGTCTGGCTCTAAAGCGGTTGAAGCTGAAGATTTCTCAGGCAACTATGTGCATTACGGTGTGCGTGAGTTTGGTATGACGGCGATCATGAATGGTATTGCTCTGCACGGTGGTTTCGTTCCTTACGGTGCAACCTTCTTAATGTTCATGGAGTACGCTCGTAACGCACTACGTATGGCTGCTCTAATGAAAATTCAGAACATCCAAGTCTATACTCATGACTCAATCGGTCTTGGTGAAGATGGTCCAACGCACCAGCCTGTTGAGCAGGTCTCTTCACTGCGTCTAACACCGAACATGAGTGTATGGCGTCCGTGTGACCAAGTTGAATCTGCAGTCGCTTGGAAACTGGCGATTGAGCGTAAAGATGGTCCTACATCATTAATCTTCTCTCGTCAGAACCTTGCTCAGCAAGCACGTGATGAAGCGCAAGTGGCTAATATCGCAAAAGGTGGCTACATCCTGAGTGATTGTAATGGCAAGCCGGATCTGATTTTGATTGCGACAGGTTCTGAGATTGAACTAGCAGTCTCTGCAAAAGAGCAGCTAGCTGGTCACAATGTACGTATCGTATCTATGCCATCAACAGATGCATTTGATAAACAGGATGCCGCTTACCGTGAGACAGTACTACCTTCAGACGTTACGGCTCGTGTTGCGATTGAAGCTGGTATTGCTGATTTCTGGTACAAGTATGTTGGTTTTGATGGCCGCATCATTGGTATGACTACCTTTGGTGAGTCAGCACCTGCTGGTGAGCTGTTCAAAATGTTCGGTTTCACAACAGAAAATGTTGTTGATACGGCAAAAGAACTTCTTGCTTAATTAACCCGACACTTAGGTGTCTCGTTGATATTAATTAGCCTCCTTTATTGGGGGCTTTTTTTATAATGAATCCACTTGGTTATTAAGATACACTTTGATGACATTACCCTTTTTATCATCATAGAACGATTAGGCTTGTTATGGCATTAAGAGTTGCAATTAACGGATTTGGACGTATTGGTCGCAGTGTATTACGAGCGCTATACGAGAGCGGTAAAAATCAGCAGATAACGGTTGTGGCTATCAATGAATTAGCTGAGCCAGAAGCAATGGCCCACCTTCTGCAATATGACTCAAGCCATGGTCGTTTTTGTAAAAAAATCTCTTTTGATCAGGAACACCTCCATATTACACATCCAGACGCCTCGGTGGATGCGATTCGTTTACTGCATCAATCTGAACTGAACCTGTTACCTTGGCATGATCTCGGGGTTGATATCGTACTGGACTGTACTGGTGTTTTTGGTTCTCGAGCGGATGGTGAGGCTCATATTCAAGCTGGTGCGCAAAAGGTACTATTTTCTCATCCTGCCGGCAGTGATATCGATAATACGATTATTTTTGGTGTCAACCAAGAGAGCTTAAAAGCAGAGGATCTCATCGTCTCTAATGGGTCCTGTACCACGAACTGTATTACCCCTATCATTAAAGTGCTGGATGATACGTTTGGTATAGAGTCTGGGACCATCACTACCATTCACTCAGCGATGAATGATCAACAAGTTATTGATGCTTACCACTCAGATTTAAGACGAACTCGTGCCGCGAGCCAGTCTATTATTCCAGTAGACACAAAACTTCACCTTGGAATTGAAAGGATATTTCCGAAATTTTCTAACAAATTTGAAGCGATTTCAGTTAGAGTTCCTACAATAAATGTCTCAGCCATGGATTTAAGTGTCACTCTTGACTCAAAAGTGAAAGTTAATGACATAAATCAAGCCATGATTGAGGCGTCTCGGTGTACATTAAGCGGTATTGTAGATTACACCGAACAACCCTTAGTTTCTGTAGATTTTAATCACGACCCGCATAGTGCCATTGTCGATGGCAGCCAAACTCGTGTGAGTAATGGTCATTTAGTTAAGATGCTGGTCTGGTGTGATAATGAGTGGGGTTTTGCTAACCGTATGTTAGATACCGCCTTAGAGATGGATAAACACTCTAAAAATTGATAACGATTTTATACCACTGAGCCATTGCTTGGTGAGTTGCTTTTTTATTTTTATTTTTTAATTACAACGTTGAGAGGACAAACCATGTCTGTAATCAAGATGACTGATCTGGAACTAGCTGGTAAGCGCATTTTTATTCGTGCTGACCTAAACGTACCAGTAAAAGACGGTAAAGTAACGTCAGATGCCCGTATTCTAGCATCACTACCAACCATCAAAATGTGTCTAGAAGCTGGCGCAAAAGTAATGGTTACTTCTCACCTAGGTCGTCCTACTGAAGGTGAGTACAACGAAGAGTTCTCTTTAGCTCCAGTTGTTAACTATTTAAATGACGCGTTAGATTGCGACGTTAAACTGGCGAAAGATTACCTAGATGGCCTTGAGTTAAACAGTGGTGAGTTAATCGTTCTTGAAAATGTACGCTTTAATAAAGGCGAGAAGAAGAACGAAGAAGCACTTTCTAAGAAATACGCGGCACTTTGTGACATCTTTGTAATGGATGCATTCGGTACCGCTCACCGTGCGCAAGCATCAACTCACGGTGTTGGTACAAATGCTCCTATCGCGTGCGCAGGCCCTCTACTGGCTGCAGAACTTGAAGCACTAGGGAAAGCGATGGATAATCCAGCTCGTCCACTTGTGGCTATCGTAGGTGGATCTAAAGTATCGACTAAACTGACTGTTCTTGAGTCTCTATCTAAAATCGCCGATCAACTTGTTGTTGGCGGCGGTATTGCAAATACCTTCATCGCAGCGGAAGGGCACAACGTCGGCAAGTCTCTATATGAAGCGGATCTGGTTGAGACGGCTAAAAAACTGATGAAAGAGTGTGCGATTCCAGTAGCAACTGATGTGGCATGTGCCAAAGCATTTGACGAGAACGCAGAAGCTGAAATCAAGAATGTGGCTGATGTTCAAGACGATGACATGATCTTCGACCTTGGCCCAGATTCAACGGCGGTTCTTGCTGAGATTATTAGCAACGCGAAAACTATTTTATGGAATGGCCCAGTTGGCGTATTTGAGTTTAAAAACTTCGAAGCGGGTACTGCTGGCATCTCTAAAGCAATCGCTGACTCTGAAGGATTCTCGGTTGCGGGTGGTGGTGATACATTAGCGGCTATCGATAAATTTGGTATTAAAGCGGATGTATCTTACATCTCTACTGGCGGTGGTGCTTTCCTTGAGTTCGTTGAAGGAAAAGTACTTCCAGCCGTTGCTATGCTAGAAGCACGCGCAAAAGGTTAATTAATTTGAGGCGGAAATAAAATAATTTTCCGCTTTATTCCGTTTGTTGCTACAATAGAATCTGTTGTGAGCAAACGATTGCAGAATTAGTATTTAATTTAAAACGATAGAAAAAATAGGACTATTTCCATGTCTAAGATCTTCGATTTTGTAAAACCTGGTGTAATTTCTGGTGATGACGTACAGAAAGTATTTGAAGTAGCAAAAGCAAACAAATTTGCTCTTCCTGCAGTAAACGTAGTAAACACAGATACAATCAATGGTGTTCTTGAAGCAGCAGCTAAAGTGAAAGCGCCTGTTGTGGTTCAGTTCTCTAACGGTGGTGCTGGATTTTTCGCTGGTAAAGGTCTGAAACTTGAAGGCCAAGGCGTACAGATTGCTGGTGCAGTAGCTGGTGCAAAATATGTTCACGCTATCGCTGAATCTTACGGTATCCCAGTTATCCTACACACTGACCATGCAGCTAAGAAACTTCTGCCATGGATCGACGGACTACTGGATGCTGGTGAAGTATTCTTCGCAGAAACGGGTAAGCCACTTTTCTCTTCTCACATGATCGATCTTTCTGAAGAGACTTTGGAAGAGAACATCGATACTTGTGCTAAGTACCTAGCGCGCATGGCTAAAATGAACATGACGCTTGAGATTGAATTAGGCTGTACTGGTGGTGAAGAAGACGGTGTTGATAACTCAGATATGGACACGTCACTGCTTTATACTCAGCCTGAAGATGTTGCGTACGCTTACGAAAAACTAAATGCAGTAAGCCCTCGTTTCACTATTGCTGCGTCATTCGGTAATGTTCACGGTGTTTATAAGCCTGGTAACGTTGTGCTAACGCCAACGATTCTACGTGACTCTCAGGCGTACTGTGCTGAGAAGTTCGGTATTGCTGCTGATGCGCTTAACTTTGTATTCCACGGTGGTTCTGGCTCAACTGAAGCTGAAATCCAAGAGTCAATTGGTTACGGTGTTATCAAAATGAACATCGATACTGATACTCAGTGGGCATCATGGGATGGCATTCGTACCTACGAAGCTGAGAACCGTGAATACCTACAAGGCCAAATCGGTAACCCAACCGGTGATGATGCACCGAATAAGAAGTACTACGATCCACGCGTTTGGTTACGTGCAGGTCAAACTTCAATGGTTAAGCGTCTTGAGAAAGCATTCTCAGATCTTAACGCTATCGACGTATTATAATTCATCGATAACCCCTTAAGTTTTATAAAAAACCTTGTCCAGATGGGCAAGGTTTTTTTTATGTAATAAAAGTACTAATGATCTTTCTCCTTTGCTATTCTCAATTATGAAACGGCGATAATTTTTTTCTAACAGTGTTAACAGCCTTTCAATAAATATGTTTTACTGTCTCCGCTATCAGGGAATGGGTCTAACCAAGAATGGACTTTTATCGCACAGGAAGCTGCGATAAAGTCGAAAAATACATCATAGAAATTATTAAGGAAAATTCAAATATGGCTGACGTCGAATTAGCTCCGAATTTAGGTAAACTTGAACAGTGGTTCACTAATAATAGTGATCTATTTGTGCAATACGGCGTAAATATTATCTCAGCAGTACTGATTCTGTTTATCGGTAATCTTATCGTCAAAGCCGTGGCGGGAAGTGTTGCTAAGGTTCTTAAAAAGAAAGAGATGGATCAAGCGGTTGTTGAGTTTATTCATACCTTAGTTCGTTACCTTCTGTTTGTTATCGTACTGATTGCTGCACTAGGGCGTATCGGTGTACAAACCGCTTCTGTCGTTGCTGTTATTGGTGCCGCTGGTTTAGCCGTTGGTCTTGCACTGCAAGGGTCACTCTCTAACTTTGCAGCTGGTGTTCTGATTGTGGCATTCCGTCCATTCAAATCTGGTGATTATGTTGAAATTGGTGGTGTTGCAGGTTCGGTTGAATCGATTCAAATCTTCCAAACAGTATTGGTCACGCCAGACAATAAAATGGTTGTAGTGCCTAATGGCGGTGTCATTGGCGGGCCAATCACCAACTACTCTCGTCATGATACTCGCCGAGTTGATCATGTTATTGGTGTCTCTTACGCTGCCGATTTACAAAAAACCAAAGCGGTTATTACTCAGATATTAGAAAGTGACTCTCGAGTACTAAAAAGCCCAGCGCCGACTGTGGGTGTGGTGGCTCTAGCTGACTCTTCTGTTAACTTCGTGGTTCGTCCATGGTGTAAAACAGCAGAATATTGGGATGTCTACTTTGACACGTTACAAGCCATTAAAGAGGGGCTTGATAAAGAGGGTATTGAAATTCCATTCCCTCAGATGGATGTTCACCTCAATAAAGCAGAATAATTACGCAGACGTTGAGACAAGCAAGGGCAGCCCAATGGGTTGCCCTTTTTATTAACTGTCAATCTTTGGGAGGTAATGGATCGGATTAGGCAGCTTAGCCAATAATGTATCAAGATCTTGGCTGTTAAAAATAAAGGTGGACTCTGGATCGCCTGGGGTGAAGAGCAACTCACTATGAGCCAATAAGATGGGATCAATAATAATAGGAACGGTATGATTGATCATAAAGGGACAAACTGCACCAGGCACACAACCGAGTTGCTCTACCATCTCCTCATTTGAACTGATAGATACTCGCTTGCCAAGCAGTGTTTTTACCGCTTTACTGTCCAATCTTTGATCCTTCAGAGTAAACAGCAGTGCAAAACTGTTGTCCGACCCTTTAAGTTTTAAAAATAAGCTTTTGGTTGGTTGGGCTGTCCAAGCAAACTGCTGGCACACCTGCTCATCAATGTCATAATTGGTGATGGCTTGATGGCGGCAGTGCTCAAATTTCACATCTGATTGTAGAAAGAGATCTTGTGTGAAAGTAAATATCTCATCGATCTTGTACACGTTACCACCTCCTTTTAATGAATCAGGCTAACTACCAGTTTTCCCGCAATGTAAAACATCATAGCGGCGACTAAGAGATCAATGGTCTGTTTGACTCTTGCCTTTGATAGCGTTGATGACAGTTTAGCCGCACTGAGTGATAAACCGTAAAACCATGTGAATGAAGCAGCTAAGGTACCAATAGCAAAAAGAACCCGATCACTCTCATTAAACTGCCCACCAATTGAGCCAAGGATTACAACAGTATCAAGGTAGACATGCGGATTGAGTAGTGTCACCGCTAATGCGCCGGCAATAACAGCACGACGGCTACTAATGAGGTTATCGCTACTCGGAAGTGGCACTGAATCGCTGGCGTGATAAGCCTCTTTAAGGGAACTGTAACCATAAAAAATTAGAAATAGGATACCTGCGAGGGTAATGAGAGTGAGGATCGTTTGGTTACTGGCAAGGAGCGCGCCGCCTCCAAATATACCTAAACTTATCAATACAATATCGCAGATGCTGCAGATAGTCGCGGTGGTGATATGGTGTTGTTTTTTAATCCCTTGATTGAGAACAAAAGCGTTCTGAGCACCAATGGGAATGATCATGCTCAAACCAAGAGCAAATCCTTGAAGTGGGATCCAAGAATTCATAATAAGTTCCTTCTCAATAAAATCAGTGTATAGAATAGAGTTGAATTCCAATAAAGTTAAACTAATAATACTGATGGTATATAAGTTTTTCTAATGAGGGCGGAGATGAAGGGATTAGACTACAGGTGGTTGGCTGCATTGGATGCCATTGTTCATCAAAAAAGCTTTGAAAAAGCCGCTGAGCAGCTCTGTATTACGCAGTCAGCAGTATCACAACGGATTAAACAACTAGAGAAACTGGTTGCACAACCGTTACTTATCAGAGAGCAACCGCCTAAACCGACTGAAACTGGAAAGAAACTACTCAGTTTATATCAAAAAGTAAAACTGCTTGAGCAAGAGACCTTTCCCGATCTGGATTTAACCACCATTAATCGACCATTGATTGTTTCATTAGCGGTGAACGCAGACAGTTTGGCTACGTGGTTTTTACCCGCCATTTCGCCGCTACTTGAGAGCAACAGTATTGAGCTGAATCTATTGGTTGAGGATGAAACTCGAACCCTTTTAAAGTTAAAAAATGGTGAAGTGGTGGGGGCGTTGAGTACCCATGAAAAACCGATGATTGGTTGTGAGTGCACTTATTTAGGAGATGTTGTTTACCGCTGTGTTGCTAGCCCGAGTTTTGTTGATAAATATTTTAAACAAGGGGTAACCCGAGAAGCGATCATGAGAGCGCCAGCGGTGTCATTTGACCAACACGATGAAATGCACCAGCAATATCTATTCGAAACCTTTAATTTATCCGCGGGGGAGTGGATTAAACATACGGTGAGGTCCTCTGAATCTTTTGTATTCTTATCGAAAAGAGGTGTCGCCTATAGCTTGATTCCTGAGATTCAAGTTAAACAGGAGCTTGCCAGCGGTGAGTTAATGGATATCTATCCAGCCCACACCATTATCAGACCACTTTATTGGCATCATTGGGCATTAGAAAGTGACATATTAGCAAAAATGACGGACAACATTATTCGCTACGGTCGCTCTACGTTTGGAACGTATGAGTAAACATGCTGTCATATCAAACACACTATGTATTGTAATTGGAGCCGGAAATGGTTAATCGTTTAACTAAAATAGTTACTTTTTTTATAATGACTTTATTGAGTGCCATGTCGTTTGCAGCAGACTATGATTTCCCTCATATTGCAACGGTAGGTATGGGAGAAGTGATAGCGACGCCTGATATGGCAGAGTTTTCAGTTCAGGTCGTTGAACAGAGAGTGAAAGCAAAGCAGGCGAAGAGTGCTGTCGATGACGTGGTGATTGCGTTCCACTCTCGATTACAAAAACTGGGTGTCACTCGTGACGATATTCAATCAGGTAATATCCAACTCTCACCGCAGTACAGTTATCCTAAAAATGAAAAACCGAAACTTGAAGGCTATCGTGCAACCCGTACGGTGACGGTTATCGTAAGGCAACTTAACCAGTTAAATGGATTATTAGATGGTGCGCTAGGGGATGGTATCAACCGTATCAATCATGTCGCACTGAAGGTAAGTAATGAGAAAGAGTATCAACAAAAAGCGCAGCTAGCCGCTATTGAGGATGCAAAAAACAAAGCCAATAGATTGGCCGCAGGTTTTGATAAACAGGTAGAAGGGGTATGGACAGTGAGATACCACAACAGCCGTAATGCGCCGATTGAGATGAGAACGGTGATGTTGGACTCATCAAAGGGACAGGCCTCTTACCAAGACAGTCAAATTGTCATTAAAGACCAAATTGATGTGGTTTTTCGCTTAGATGATTTGTAATTACGTTTCATATCAATAAGTTATTATGTTGATCTGCTTCTCTTTAATATTTAGAGCCTATAGTGCTTTTAGGACGCATTAAGTAGAGTACAGCTTTGTTTAAAAATGGAGTTGAGCATGAAAGCTATTGTGGTAGTTATAGCATTTACATTACTGGTCGGTTGTCAAACACTGGGGAAAAACCCTTATGTTGCAACTGCTAGTGTACAAGATATCGAAACTGCTAAGATGCAATTTAAGGAACATAAAGAAGTAAACGTTAGCGATGACGGAGTTATAAAGATAACAAATAAGCTACCAAGCAGGTATGTGTGGGAAAGGATTACTATTAGAGAATTTGGTCACAGATTAGCCTGCGAGAAATTAATTGACTACATTGAAGCTGGTTTTGTCGTGCAATTTGTCGCCCAAGGTAAGGGAGGAGCAAATAAATTTTATAATAAAGAGTACTGTGACACTGAAGAAACCACAGATATTTTTAAGGATGGGTTAAACTGATAATAAGCCCCTGAGAGTCTCAGGGGCTTTTTTATTAATGCAGAATACGAGCGCGAAGGGTGCCATCGATCGCTTTGAGTTTGCTTAGCGCCTCTTCTGAGCGAGAAGCTTCAACATCAATAACCACATAACCCATCTCAGGGGTGGTTTGCAGGTACTGAGCGGCGATATTGATGTTTTCATCGGCAAATACGCTGTTTATTTGCGTTAATATGCCTGGGTGGTTCTCATGAATATGAAGAAGACGAGAGGTCCCCACATGTTCAGGCAGTGACACTTCTGGGAAGTTTACTGAGGACAACGTAGAACCGTTATCAGAGTACTTAGCCAGTTTCCCTGCCACTTCAACCCCAATATTCTCTTGCGCTTCTTGTGTTGATCCTCCGACATGAGGTGTCAGGATTACGTTATCAAATTTTTGCAGCGGTGATTCAAAAAGGTCTGCATTGGTTTTTGGTTCCGTTGGGAATACATCAATCGCAGCACCGCCAATTTTACCTGATTCTAGAACATCACACAGTGCTGGAATATCAACAACAGTACCACGCGCAGCATTGATGAAGATTGCGCCAGGTTTCATGCGAGCAAATTCAGCTTTAGACATCATCTCTTTAGTGCTTGCTGTTTCTGGTACATGCAGGGTAATGACATCACACTTATTAAGTAATTCAGTTAGGTTGTGCACTTGAGTGGCATTTCCTAGTGACAGTTTGTTTTCAATATCATAGAAGTAAACTCTCATGCCTAGGTTTTCAGCAAGAATACCGAGCTGAGTACCGATATGGCCATAACCGATAATACCTAAACGTTTGCCCCTTGCTTCATATGAGGCATCTGCACTTTTTTTCCAGATACCACGATGAGCAAGTGCATTTTTTTCTGGGATACCGCGAAGCAGCAATAGAATTTGCCCAAGAACCAACTCTGCCACACTACGCGTATTTGAAAATGGAGCATTAAAGACAGGAATTCCGCGGCTGGCCGCAGCTTTGAGATTGACTTGATTGGTACCAATACAAAAACAGCCCACTGCGACTAATTTATCTGCGGCGGCGAACACCTCTTCAGTGAGTTGGCTACGTGAACGGATACCGATAAAATGCACGCCTTTAACCGCTTTTATGAGTTCGTCATCAGAGAGAGAGCCTTTATGATATTCTATATTGCTGTATCCTTCAGCTTGTAGAATTTCGACTGCAGAGGGGTGAAGCCCTTCAAGTAGCAATATTTTTATCTTTTCTTTTTCTAATGAATTTTTAATCATTGTTGTTCTTATCCTTAAAAACGATATACGTCATATGCCATATCATTAAAAATCTAGGTGTTAGCCAAGTTTTTCAAGGTATGAGCATCTATCTACCGGACAATAAATTCGAACTACTTGTCGATAGGCCCTATGAATAAAGTAACAAAAAATAATCGATTTGGGTAAAAATATTACGAAAAAAAAATAAAAAAACGGCACTACTTAGTGCCGTTTGTAATAAAGCACCAAAAGGGTGCGTTATTCAATAATTTTAGCGCCTTCTTGAGTGCCTACAATCAGTGCGTCAGCACCTCTTGACGCAAACAGTCCAACAGTTACGACACCCGCAAGATTATTAATCTTCTGCTCGAGATCTTTTGGATTGATGATAGAGAGACCATGAACATCGAGTATTACGTTACCATTATCTGTTGTTACTCCTTCACGGTAAGCGGGACGTCCACCGAGTTTTACTAACTCACGAGCAATGTATGAACGGGCCATTGGAATCACTTCAACAGGTAGTGGGAAATCGCCAAGGATCTCAACTTGCTTGGTATCATCAACAATACAAATGAATTTTTTAGCCAGTGCGGCAACAATTTTTTCACGAGTAAGAGCTGCACCGCCCCCTTTAATCATCTCGTTATTTCCGTTAATCTCATCAGCACCGTCAACATAGATATCAAGAGAGTCAACACTGTTGCAATCAAAGACTTCAATACCAAAACCTTTCAGTTTCTCGGTAGAAGCGATTGAACTTGATACCGCGCCTTTAATTTCACTTTTCATTGTCGCAAGCGCATCAATGAAGTGATTAACGGTAGAACCGGTGCCAACCCCAACAATACTGTCAGGTTTAACGTAATCTAGGGCAGCCCATCCAGCGGCTTTTTTCATTTCATCTTGAGTCATGACATTCTCTGTTTCTGTATTGGTAAAAGGAAGAGGGAAAACGTTTGCTATTTTTCGGGCGATTATAACTCACAACCAGACAGACGTCAGAAGAAAATCTAATTATTTATTGCTATTTAATAGTAAGCTTGGCCAGTGCCAGTGCTTTGATGGGGTAAGAATGTGCGGCAGTGGGACATCCCAAGATTCAACAGGAATGCTTTGGGTCTGTTGGCAATCATGAGCAAGGCCTACCGGTTTCGGCCCCTGTTTCTTTTGGTGCCATATTGACAGAGTGCGATCATAGTATCCACCTCCCATCCCCAGTCGGTTTCCTTGCGCATCAAATGCCACCAGCGGAGCGCAGATTAGATCAATTTCTTGAGTGGGAATGACGGAAAGTACATTCAGATGGGGTTCTTTAATGTTGTATTTATTGAGTCTCATCTCAGTATCGGGTAAATACCTCAAAAAGAGCAAGTTTCCGGGGTTGAAAGGGTGCAGAACCGGAAGGTAAACCTCTTTATTATGACTCCATAGCCACTCAATGAGTATTGTTGTGTCAATTTCGCCATCCACAGATAGATAGAGAGCCACTGACTTGGCATTTATGACTTCAGGAAGCTGAATAAAGCGAGTAAGAAGCTGCTTTGCGGCACTGAGTTGCGCATCTGGGGTGAGCGCGCGCCGATTGTCGCGAATGGTTTTTCGAATCAGTTTAGTGGATGGTTTCAAAGTTGGATTACCCCAAAGTGCCGTTGTTATATCATAGCCCTTGAACCCTGCGGTTCAAGGCGGATCAGCAATGGTTGCCGTAGGCTTCTCAGCGAGGCCGAGCTTGCTCAATAGCGACCAAGTACTAACCCTTAGATGTGCTTATCGGCTCAGGGACATAGATTAACTGACAAACACCCCAGGGTAAATTTTTTAGCAGTAGATGATTAGATGACTATCGTCTGCTCAATCTGCTGTTAGTTGTTCTGTGTTTTGTAACGCTTGCTCCAGTGCCATATTGAGCTGCTGCATTCGGTCTTGTAGCTCTGTTGAGAGAACATCCGATTCACTTTTTGCCATATGCAGCTCATAACAGACATTCAGTGCTGTTATGGTTAATAGCTGCTCAGGGTTTGACACTTGAGTCTTATCAGAAAGCAGCTGTAAACGTTGGTCAAAATCGACCGCCGCGGCTTTTAGTGCACTCTCTTGACCAGCTGGGCAATTCACTTTAATGGCACGCCCTAATATCTGGACTTGAACTGCTTGGTTACTCATCAGTATATTACTCACTAGCCGCGGATTTAATACTATAACAATTTTGCTAACAGTATTCTAAAATAAATAGAGCATCAACATATCAGACGACCCTTATTTAGGTTGGAAACTATAGAAAAACCGCGAGCAACATTCAAGAGGTTCAATCCGCTTTCTTTCAAATCAGTGGTTAATGTATTAATAAAAAGCCAATTCGTTGAAAACTTCATCAACTGTTTGGACTGAAATGCGGTTTAGTGAGGAACCTCAGTGTTATAACCGTCATTGAAATGATAATATGCTTCAATTAAATCTAACCACTCTTTAAGTAGGCAATACGATGACTGACAAAAAACTACCTGAATATTCCGCAGTTGAAAATGCATTAAATAGCAGTGGGTTAGCAGTATCATCGGCGGAGTTACATGGGTTGCTGGTGGGCATGTTAAGTGGCGGTTTGAATATAGATGACCAATCTTGGAAACCTGCGTTGTTTGATTACACTAATGATGGGTTAGGCTGGCCGGACTCTGCACTGCAAGTGGCGAGTTCAATGTTTACTTTTTCAGTCGAAGAGTTAACGGAAAATGACCTCGTGGTTACCCTCCTTCTTCCTGATGATAGCGTTCCTCTTATTGAGCTTGGTGACGCAGTAAGCGATTGGGTCACTCACTTTTTATCTGGTTTAGGTTTAGCGGGATTATCTATGAATGACTGCTCTACTGAAGTGAAAGAGTCACTGACCGACCTTGAAGAGATCGCCCGTTTAGGTATTGATGAAGATGATGATCTTGACGAGCAAGCTGCGCTGTTAGTACAAGTTATTGAGCATGTTAAAGCTTGTGTGCTAACCATACATACTGAGTTAGGTGCGAGATCAAAACCTAAAGCATCCAAAACCATTCATTAATACGTATGAATAACGCAGAGCAAAGTAACAGAGAGTATGACGTTGTTATTGTTGGCGGAGCAATGGCAGGCGCGACGCTGGCTTTAACGTTAGATACGTTAGCGAAAGGGACGTTATCTATTGCAGTGATCGAAGCTGTGGAACCGAATGTTCATACTCACCCCGGTTACGACTCTCGAAGCATCGCTCTCTCATATGGTACGGTAAGATTATTAGAGTCAGTGGGGTTATGGTCTTCAATCAAGCCCGCGGCTACGGCCATTAAACAGATTCATATCTCTGATCGCGGCCATTTTGGTCAGTGTAAGCTAGACGCTACTTCAGTTGGCGTTGACGCTTTGGGCTATGTGGTTGAATTGAGTGATGTTGGTTCGTTCTATCATCATGAGCTTCAACAACGTAAACAGATAGATCTCTTTTGCCCAGTAACGATTAAAGATATTGAGAGAACAGAATCCTCCTGCGTGGTTACTCTCTCGAATGATGACAAAATAGTCTCTTCGTTACTTGTTGCGGCCGATGGTGGAGACTCTTTATCGTGTCAGCTTCTACAGCATGAGACTCATCATCGTAATTTTGAACAAACCGCAATCATTGCGAATGTGAGTTCTGAAGTCCCTCATTCGGGTAAGGCTTTTGAGCGTTTTACTGAGCATGGCCCTATTGCTTTACTCCCTATGTCGGAAGGGAGGAACTCGCTGGTCTGGTGCCTGAAACCGGATGATGCTGCTGAAATCATGACTCTGAATGAGCCCCAGTTTCTGGCAAAACTGCAACAGGCTTTTGGTTGGCGATTAGGTGAGTTAACCCATACTGGTCATCGTGTCAGCTACCCGCTGGTTCTCAAGCAGGTTTCTCCTTGCGTTTCACATCGATTTGCCGTTGTAGGCAATGCAGCACAGGCCCTACACCCTATCGCGGGTCAAGGGTTTAACCTCGGCATTAGGGATGTATTCACTTTAGCTGAAGAGATGATAAGTGCTAAAAAAAATGCGTTTGATATTGGTGATTACTCCGTGTTGAATCGATTTATGCAGCGTAGAGAGGCCGACCGCCACGCGACCATTACTATGACTTCGGGACTACTGTCGATCTTTGCCAATCAATATTGGCCTCTAGTCGCAGGAAGAAACCTTAGCTTATCTGTTTCAAACCATTTTCAAACACTATTAACTCCCCTGACTCATCGAGCCATGGGAGAGGTAAAAAGATAAATTATGATGCAAAGTGTAGATATCGCAATTGTTGGCGGTGGCATGGTGGGGTTAACACTCGCTGCTGCTTTAGCTGACAGCGATTTACGAATCGCGGTTATAGAAGGGAAGCTACCAGAGGGGGAGTTACTTCCTCTTCCGGATGTACGGGTCTCTGCGTTAAGTCGGGCCAGTGAACAGATTTTACGTCGTGTTGGTGCATGGGGCGGAATTGAATCTCGCCGACTCTCTGCTTATCAGGCGATGAAGGTGTGGGAGCAAGATAGTTTTGCTGACATATCATTTAGTGCCGAGCAAGAGCCTGAGAAAAATCTAGGTCACATTGTCGAAAATAGAGTGGTTCAACTGGCTCTATTAGAACAGGTGAAACAACAGAGTAACGTGACTCTCATCGCCCCTGATACCTGCAGTAATTTGGTTTTTGGTGAAAGTGAAGCGTGGTTAACGTTATCATCAGGTGCTTCATTAACCGCTAAGCTGGTGGTTGGAGCCGATGGTGCTAACTCGTGGTTAAGACAGCATTTAGACATTCCATTAACGCACTGGGATTATGGGCACAGTGCTTTGGTTGCTAATATTCGCTGCGTTGAACCTCATGAGAGCGTGGCGAGACAAATCTTCAGATCACAAGGACCATTGGCATTTTTACCTCTATCGGAACCGCATTTATGCTCTATTGTATGGTCGACTGAACCGTTGCAAGCACAGAGGTTGCTTGATCTTGACGAGAATGAATTTAACAAAACATTAACTGCTGCATTTGATAATCAACTGGGATTATGTTCGGTTGAAGGTGATCGCCAAGCCTTTCCATTGAAGATGCGTTACGCCAGAGATTTTGTTCGTGAACGAGTCGCGTTGGTGGGGGATGCAGCTCATACCATCCACCCATTAGCTGGCCAAGGTGTGAATTTAGGTTTATTAGATGCAGCCTCGCTGGCTCAAGAGGTGTTGACACTTCAACAAAACGGTCAAGATATTGGTAGCAAAAGAAACCTGCGTCACTATGAACGCTGGAGGAAAGCGGAAGCGGCTCAAATGATAGCAACAATGCAGGGGTTTAAAGAGCTATTCTCTGGAGCGAACCCTGCTAAAAAAATGATCCGTGGATTAGGCATGACCTTAGCCAATCACATTCCATTGTTAAAAGATGAGCTGATGAAACGTGCGCTTGGCATTACGGGAGAACTGCCCTCACTGGCCAAACGACACTAATGTGTCTTAATCGAAAAGTAAGCTGAGACAATATCCCCGCTTACTTTTTGACTTCTTTCTACTCACTCTCTAATGAGTAGGGAAGAGTGCGGATATTCCATGATTTATCATGTTGTTCGGGTAGAGAAAATTGAGTCTCTGCATCGAGGTTGTTTGGCAACACGGCTAAAACAATGGATTGTTCATCACTGTATTGATAACTGCTTACCACAGTACCCGCTTTACGCCAATGCTCTCCCACTTGTCGATCAATGGCATCGCCAGAAGCAATCGAGTGATTACTTGGGCCTGACAGTTGATACATTGCACGTTTGTTGATGCCTCTGTATTTTGCTCTGGCGATCATCTCTTGTCCGGTATAACACCCCTTAGTGAAAGAGATGCCATCGACAGCTTGTAAGTTTAATGCTTGAGGAATGTGTTCGTTAACCAATGTTGAATCAACGCGGGGTAAACCAGCTTTGATATCAAAAAGATCCCACAGTTTATCATCAGACTTAATCAGCGCTTCATCTAGGCGCTCTAAGAAGGGACTGAGACTCGAGTGGTTAATGGCGAGTAACCACTGCTGGTGGTTAATTTTCACTGCGGTACCTTGTTCAAACGCTCTCACATCATCCGTCGAGGTGGTTAAGTTATCAATGAATTCCTGAGCTTTATCACCAACAACTCCAAATAGATAGTCGTCAGAAATAGTAATATCAACCTTAGAGAACACCGCGTATTTTTTTATCTCAGTGAGCTCTGTGGCCACTGCGCTTTTACGTTGAAAAAGCGCATAACCTTGATTGTGGTTGAATAAGCGAAAGATAGACCACATCTTTCCTTTGGCATCACAGTGAGCACCGAGTGTTGAAGCTGAATCCTCTAAAGAGACGACATCACAAGTCACTTGGCCTTGTAGGTAGCTTTTTTTATCTTCACCAACCATAGAGATAAGTGCCCAGCTGTCTAAATGACAAAGGGATAACTCAGGAAGGGGATCTTGACTCGATAGTGATAATGATGAAAAAGCTGATGTCCATACGCTCATGTTGATACCAATTGGTGTAAAATAGATGATTCATGTTAATAGTTGTTTGCTCTCAAATCCATTGTTTCATGACAAGGTCTCAATGTTTCGAGCTGCTAACTGCTTGTGGCTTGAAAAATTTAGGATAAAAGAGCATAGTTCTCTTAGTAGTAAGCTCAAATGAAGTATTAATCAATAACAGGGGTAGTTATGTATAGCACAGAAGAAAAGGCGCGAATCAAGTGGGCATGTCGTCGTGGTATGCTGGAGTTGGATGTCGTGATTATGCCTTTTTATGAAGAGTGTTTTGACATGCTTACCGAGCAGGAGCAAAAGGATTTTGTGTCACTATTAGAAAGTGATGATCCGGATCTGTTTACTTGGATTATGGGCCATGGTCGTAGTGAGAATCTCGCTCACGCTGCGGCGATTGATAAAATTGTTGCCCATAACCGCAGCAAGTTGCGCTAGAGCGCAGTTACACCCTTCTCATTTCGCTCATGCTCTGTTGACAGTTTTATATGTCATTGTAGCATGGGCTCTGTGGTTTCTTTCCCCCGTACCTATTCTCTTATCGGTAGTGCTTACTCTTGTGTTGTCATGGGAGTACAGACGTTTTTTTTCCTATCTTGGGTTGCAATATGGTGAGCTGGTTATCGATTTTGATGGCGATGTTCTCTGGAAGCAGCAGATACATCAATACTGCTATAGCTCAATTGTAACGCCTTGGTTAGTTGTCATCGTGTTACGAAAAGAGAAAGGAAGACAAGTCTCGGTGGTGATTTGGCACGATAGCTGTCAAGCGGATCAGTTTAAAAACGTATCGAGAGTTATTCATAGCCGATAAAAAAGGAGAGGGTGACCTCTCCTTAATCGTATGGGCTATTTTGTTGGCTTAGGAGATAAGATTGTCGGCCCTTTGGGGGTCTTAGTCTCCGGATAATCTAAGGTGTAATGGAGGCCACAGCTCTCTTTTCGTAGCATGGCACAGCGCACCATCAACTCGGCGACTTCAAGTAAATTTCTAAGCTCCAATAGGTTGTTAGAGACTTTGAAATTACTGTAGTAGTCGTGGGTTTCTCTTTTTAGCATCTCAATTCTGTGCATCGCACGCTCTAAGCGTTTTGTTGAGCGAACGATTCCAACGTAGTCCCACATGAACAGTCTTAATTCATGCCAGTTATGCTGAATAACGACCTCTTCATCGGAACAACTCACCTTACTCTCATCCCATTTAGGCAGTTCGGGAGGTAGCGCTTTATTGGCGACTTCGGCAATAATGCTCTCCGCGGCTGACCAAGCGTAAACCACACACTCAAGCAGAGAGTTTGATGCCATACGATTGGCGCCATGTAAGCCGGTATAACTGACTTCACCGATAGCATAGAGCCCGGCAAGATCGGTTTGACCTTGGTGATTAACCATCACGCCACCGCAGGTATAATGGGCAGCAGGAACAATGGGGATCGCCTCTTTAGTCAGATCAAAACCGAGACCAAGCAGCTTCTCATGAATGGTAGGGAAATGCTTTTCAATGAAGCCTTTCGGCTTATGACTGATATCAAGGTACATGCAGTCAGCCCCTAAACGTTTCATCTCAAAATCGATGGCCCTAGCGACCACATCTCTTGGTGCTAACTCATTTCGCTCATCAAAGTCAGGCATGAATCGAGTGCCGTCGGGGCGTTTTAAGTAGGCACCTTCACCACGAAGTGCTTCTGTTAATAGGAAGTTTCTTGATTCAGGGTGGAAAAGACAGGTTGGGTGAAATTGATTAAACTCTAAGTTAGCCACTCGACAACCTGAACGCCATGCGATTGCGATACCGTCTCCAGATGAGACGTCAGGGTTGGAGGTGTATTGATAAACCTTAGAGGCTCCCCCCGTCGCAAGAACGACGGACTTTGTACGAACGGTTTCTACTTTCTCGTCATCACGATTCCAGATATAAGCGCCAACGACTTCTTTCTCACTGCCGCCAATCTTATCGCCAGTAATTAGGTCTAACGCATTATGGCGCTGTAAAATCGTAATGTTAGGGTGATTTTTAACATTGTCTTGTAGGGATATTTGTACCGCCATCCCAGTCGCATCAGCAGCATGTAGAATACGCCTGTGGCTATGCCCACCCTCTCGAGTTAAGTGGTACTTCGGCTCTTCCTCTTTATTGTTTTCATCTAAATCAAAAGGAACACCGCCATCAATTAACCATTGAACGCAGGGTTTTGCATTTTCAGCAATGAAGGTCACCGTCTCTTTATCACACAATCCAGCACCAGCAATAAGAGTATCCTCTACATGGGACTCAATGCTATCTGCCTCATCAAAAACAGCCGCTATGCCTCCTTGTGCATAGTAGGTTGCCCCTTCGCTCCAAGGGCCTTTACTCAATACAATTACTTTGGCGTATGGCGCAACGCGTAATGCTAATGAAAGGCCTGCAGCACCACTACCAATAACCAATACATCACAAATATGTTCTCGATTTTCGTTCATAAGATCGTTATGTCCTTGTCTGATGTGAACATCTTATACCAATCTATCTTTGTTCGTCACTTGTTGCGGTGCTAAACTAGTGGGAAATTAGCGAAGTAGATAGAATTTTGACCGCTAAAATGAGCAATGTAATATTTAATTTGAACTTTCATTATTAATGGCAGTCCTACTTATTGCTCAACTTAGCAGAGGTGTCAAGGCTGCTTTTGACGATATAATAACTAAATGAGGTATGTGCTCGAATGAGCGAGCAGTTGACTGACCAGGTATTAATTGAGCGTGTTCAAAACGGTGACAAGCAAGCATTTAATCTTTTGGTAGTAAAATACCAAAATAAAGTGTGCAGTCTTGTTTCTCGTTATGTTAACAATTCAGGCGATGTACCGGATGTTGCGCAAGAGGCGTTTATTAAAGCGTATCGAGCTCTTCCCGGATTTAGAGGCGAAAGTGCTTTTTATACATGGCTATATCGAATTGCGGTCAATACAGCAAAAAACTATATTGTGGCTCAAGGACGTCGTCCTCCTGCCAGTGATATAGATGCTGAGGACGCGGAATATTATGAAAGTGGAACGGCCTTAAAAGAAATTTCGAACCCAGAGAACTTATCGTTGTCTGAAGAGTTAAGGCAAGTCGTTTTTAGTACTATTGACGCTCTACCTGAAGATTTAAAAACAGCAATCACATTACGAGAACTGGAAGGTTTGAGTTATGAAGATATTGCAGAAATTATGGATTGCCCTGTTGGTACGGTGAGATCTCGTATATTCAGAGCAAGAGAAGCGGTTGAAAAGAAAATTCGACCATTAATGCAGAGCTAATTCGGCACTTAAACGGTGATGATAATGTTTCATAACGACAAACAGTCTGATAACGAAAAACTCTCTGCTTTAGTAGATGGAGAGGTGGTAGATAAAGGGTTACTATCCACTTTGTCTACCGACAAGGAGTGTTCAGATGCTTGGGCGAGTTACCACTTAATTGGTGATGTAATGCGCGGAGAAGCACCTGTAAGTAAAGAGTGGGATATTGCTGGCAATGTTGCTTTGGCATTAGAACAAGAGCCTGCACATCAGTTAACGAGTTCAGATAATGTGGTCGAACTGATGGCGTCTCAACCTAAACCGACACAAGCTCGAAGAACCCTACCTTCTTGGTTGACACAACTGAGTCAAGTTGCGTTAACTGCGTGTGTTTCGTTAGCCGTGATAGTGGGTGTACAGCAATATAATGGTGTGGATGGAGCGGGCTCAGCTATTGAGCAGTTGCCTGTTTTAAATACCGTCCCATTTGCCGGATCTGCTGAACCTGTGAGCTTAACTAGAAACTCAGTAAGACACACTTCTCAAAACGAAACTCAGTTAATGGAGCAGAGACGTCGAGTCAATGCAATGCTGCAAGATTATGAACTTCAATTACGATTGAATGCTCGCGACAGCAGTGTTAAAGATGATCCATTAACACAAGACAGTAAAATGGCAGAATAGATGAAAAAATTCCTGATCGGTGTTGTAGCACTGATTAGTTTGATTCCAATACAAGCCTCAGCAGAGTCAGAAACTGCCGAGGCTTTGTTGCATCAAATGAGTCAAGCTAGTGATCAACTTAACTATGAACTCTCTTATGTGCTAATTCGAAAAAATAGCATAGAGCCTTTAATGTATCGCCACTCAAACAGTGATGAGCAGACGTTTGAGCATGTTATCTATTTAAGTGGTCCGGTCCGTGAGGTGATCCGACGTGGCGAAGAGGTGAGTTATATTGAGCAGAGTATCGAACCTTTCTCTTTGGCTACAGAGTCAATGGTGGCACCTTTACCCCCACTCATGAATCGAAGCATTGAGCAACTTGCGCAATATTATGACTTTGTCTCTATGGGACGGTCTCGTGAGGCGGGATCTCCATGTGATGTGGTTAGAATCGTACCGAAAGATGGACTGAGATATTCCTACTTGGTTTGGATCGATCAACGCAGTAACTTACCATTGAGAACAGATCTAATTGATCGTGATGGTGAAGTGATCGAGCAATACAAAGTAATCTCTTATGCTGTCAATGATAAAATTGCCGAGCTGATGTCAGGTCTAAAAAAGGCGACACTGCCAGAAGTGGTGAGCTTCCCTAAACAGCCTGTTGGCAGCGTAAACTGGAAACTTGGCTGGAAGCCTGCTGGGTTTGAGGTTGTTACTCTTAATCGATATAACTTAGCCAATACGCAAAGAGAAGTAGAGAGCCAAATGTTCACTGATGGCCTGTTTACGTTCTCTGTATATGTTTCAGACGCAGACTCTAAGTCGTTGAAAGAACAGCTGGTTAGGCAGGGGCGACGTACATTGCACAGTCATGTGACCAATAAGCGTGAAGTGACCATCATCGGAGATATACCTATTGCCACCGCAAAACGAATTGCAGAGTCTATTCGCTTTGATAGCGATAGTAGTAAGGATAATCAGTAATGATGAGTGCTCTAGCAACTGTGATCGATATTGAAAATGATCGGGTGACAGTCGGCTGTAAGCAACAAACCAGTTGTGGCAACTGTGCGTCAAAACAGAGTTGCGGCACTGGCATCGTATCTGGAGTGATTCCAGGAAAAGAGCATCAGTGGACGTTCACCACTCAGCAGTCCTTAACAATTGGTCAACTGGTTGAGATAGGCCTTCCAGAGAAGAACTTACTGCAATCCGCAATTATTGTTTATATTATCCCCTTGCTTTTTTTACTGCTTGGGGCCCTCTTTGCAC
Organism: Aliivibrio kagoshimensis; assembly: GCF_050337105.1. Classification (NCBI taxonomy): domain Bacteria; kingdom Pseudomonadati; phylum Pseudomonadota; class Gammaproteobacteria; order Vibrionales; family Vibrionaceae; genus Aliivibrio; species Aliivibrio kagoshimensis. The sequence goes on along the minus strand of NZ_JAKJSQ010000014.1, from coordinate 32,232 downwards.
AGACGATTTTAGAGCCTATTCTTCGCCTAGGCGAACCGTTTGTAATTGCTGTAGCCATTGTATTTACAGGGGTTGGATTCAAACTGGCAAAGTGCATTGCAACAAGAAATGAAGCAGGAACAGAAGGCGAATTACGTCTGTTAAGAGTTCTTGGTGCACCGTTATCTGACAATATGACGACAAATGCAGCATCAGAAGATAGCTAGCTGCGCCGAAATTCGGTAGAATCCTGCAACTTGATCTAACGATCCCATCTTTTTATTAATTGAGTCAGTCACAATATCCATGAAGAATATTCGTAATTTTTCGATCATCGCGCACATCGACCACGGTAAGTCGACTTTATCCGACCGTTTAATTCAGGTTTGCGGCGGCCTTGCAGAACGTGAAATGGCAGCCCAAGTGCTTGATTCAATGGATATTGAACGTGAGCGCGGCATCACCATTAAAGCCCAGAGTGTTACTCTTGATTATAAAGCGAATGATGGCGAAACCTATCAGCTCAACTTTATCGACACCCCAGGCCACGTAGATTTCTCTTATGAAGTATCTCGCTCTTTAGCTGCTTGTGAAGGCGCACTGTTAGTGGTTGATGCCGGTCAAGGCGTTGAAGCTCAAACGTTAGCCAACTGTTATACGGCGATGGAGATGGATTTGGAAGTGGTTCCAATCCTTAATAAAATTGACCTTCCTGCAGCAGATCCTGAGCGAGTCGCTGAAGAAATTGAAGACATTGTTGGTATTGAAGCTAGCAATGCGACTCAGTGTTCAGCAAAAACCGGTTTAGGTGTTGATCTGGTATTGGAAGACATTGTTGCTTCTATTCCACCACCAGAAGGTGATCCTAACGCGCCATTACAAGCCTTGATTATCGATTCATGGTTTGATAACTATTTAGGTGTTGTTTCACTGGTTCGAATCAAAAATGGGTCGCTAAAGAAAAACGACAAAATCAGAGTGATGAGCACTGACCAAGTTTGGGGTGTTGACCGTTTAGGTATCTTCACACCAAAACAGGTTGATACCGACTTACTGAATACCGGCGAAGTAGGCTGGGTCGTATGTGGTATTAAAGACATTCTTGGTGCACCAGTTGGTGATACGCTTACTGTTGCCAAAGGGGGGAGTACCGAGCGTCTTCCTGGCTTTAAGAAAGTAAAACCTCAGGTTTACGCAGGTCTATTCCCTGTCTCTTCCGATGATTATGAAAATTTCCGCGATGCATTGGGCAAACTGAGTCTGAATGATGCCTCTCTATTCTACGAACCAGAGAGTTCATCGGCATTAGGTTTTGGTTTCCGTTGTGGTTTCCTAGGCATGCTGCACATGGAAATTATTCAAGAGCGCTTAGAGCGTGAATATGATCTCGATCTTATTACGACAGCGCCAACCGTAGTGTATGAAGTGATTGAGAGTGATGGCAACCTTCTTTATGTCGACAGCCCAGCTAAGCTGCCTGCTGTTAACAGTATTGAAGAGATCCGTGAACCTATTGCACGTTGTCACATACTGGTTCCTTCTGAATATTTAGGTAATGTAATTACCTTATGTATTTTGAAGCGCGGAACGCAGGTGGATATGGTTTATCACGGAAATCAAGTGGCACTGACTTATGACATTCCAATGTCTGAAGTGGTGTTAGATTTCTTCGATCGATTAAAATCGACCTCACGAGGTTATGCTTCGTTGGATTACAACTTTCAGCGTTACGAACTGTCTAACATGGTTCGTGTTGACGTATTGCTTAATGGTGAGAGAGTGGATGCACTCGCGATCATTACGCACCATGATAATTCACAGAGTCATGGACGCCAACTGGTTGAGAAGATGAAAGAGTTCATTCCTCGCCAGATGTTTGATATCGCGATTCAAGCGGCAATTGGCGGTCATATTATTGCTCGTTCAACCGTTAAACAGTTGCGTAAAAACGTTATCGCAAAATGTTATGGTGGCGATATTAGCCGTAAGAAGAAACTGTTGAAGAAACAGAAAGAGGGTAAAAAACGCATGAAGCAGATCGGTAATGTCGAGCTGCCTCAAGAAGCGTTTTTAGCCATACTTCATGTAGGTAAAGATTAATCTTTATCCACTCAGCACGATGTTGAAACATATTAAGCAATAAACAGATATTAAGGGAAACAAATGGCAGCTACTTTTTCGCAAATTTTGGTTTTACTTACCTTATTTACGGGAATCATCTGGGCGTTAGATAAATTTGTTCTAGCACCAAAGCGTAAGCTAAAAATCGATGCTGCGGCGGACATTTCTGGTGGTCTGGTTGATGCCGTTTCTCTTGCTAAAGTTGCGCCTCAACCCGCTTGGATAGAGACTCCGGCTTCTATGTTTCCGGTGTTAGGGCTAGTGTTAATATTACGCTCATTTATTTATGAACCGTTCCAGATTCCATCCGGTTCAATGATGCCGACGCTTTTGGTTGGTGACTTTATTTTGGTTGAAAAGTTCTCCTATGGCCTTCGTGAGCCAATGTGGAGAAACGAGATACTAGAGACTGGAAAGCCTGAACGTGGCGATGTGATTGTCTTTAAGTACCCGGTTGACCCTACTATTGATTACATTAAACGAGTGGTTGGGCTTCCCGGTGATACCGTGACTTACACTCAAGATAAGAAATTGTGTATTCAACAGTCAGGTGAAGGGTCGTGTAAGTGGGTGCCACTTACTGATGTACAAGTCAGTCAATTTAGTCAAGGAAGAACGGATTTGATTCAAGCTACGGAGCAGTTAGCTGATAATGGTATCAAACACCAAATTTTAGTTAACCCTTACGCACCAAACCGTGAGGCAAATTACTCGCCTCGTCCTGGTGTGAATACGTGGGTTGTGCCAGAAGGCCACTACTTTGCTATGGGTGATAATAGAGACAATAGTGCAGATAGCCGTTTTTGGGGATTTGTCCCAGAAGAGAATTTAGTGGGTAAAGCGGTCGGAATCTGGATCAGCTTTGAATTTGAACGCGGTAGCGATAGTGTGCTGCCATCTTGGATACCTACCGATGTACGATTCAGTCGTGTCGGCGGAATTGATTAAAAATTATGACCACACCAATTAACAGATTACAAAGAAAGATCGGCTATGAGTTTGTAAACCCTGAGCTGATCAACTTAGCATTGACTCATCGTAGTGCTAACGGAAAACATAATGAACGTCTAGAGTTTCTGGGCGATTCTATTTTGAGTTTTGTGATTGCTGATGAACTGTATCACCGTTTCCCAAGCGTTGATGAAGGCGATATGAGTCGTATGCGAGCCACATTAGTGCGAGGACATACTTTGGCTGAGCTTGGCCGAGAGTTCATGCTGGGAGATTATCTATTTCTAGGTCCAGGTGAGCTAAAAAGTGGCGGGTTTAGACGTGACTCTATCTTAGCTGACGCTGTAGAAGCAATTATTGGCGCTATCTATTTAGACAGCAATACCGAAGAAGTACGTAAGATTATTCTCGCTTGGTATCACTCGCGTTTAGAGACCATTGAACCGGGTGTATCACAGAAAGATCCAAAAACGAGGCTTCAAGAGCATTTACAAGGCAGACGTTTACCACTGCCTGCTTATAATGTGACTAATATTAAAGGTGAGGCACACAATCAAGAATTTACGGTTGAGTGTGACATTTCAGGCATGGAAAAACCTGTTGTAGGAAAAGGCAGCAGTCGTCGCAAGGCAGAGCAAGCGGCCGCTGAAATAGCATTAGGACAACTGAGTTAATGTCAGAAGATAAAGAGTTTGACCTCGACGCCTATTTTTCGTCAGAGGGAAGTACAACAACAACAGATAATCAGCATTGTGGATTTATTGCCATCGTAGGGCGCCCAAATGTTGGTAAATCGACCCTGCTTAATAATTTATTAGGGCAGAAAATATCGATCACCTCTCGCAAGCCACAAACCACTCGTCACCGTATAATGGGTGTCGATACTGAAGGGGATTATCAAGCCATTTTTATTGATACTCCGGGCCTTCACATTGAAGAGAAGCGCGCGATTAACCGTTTGATGAATCGCGCAGCTAACAGCTCATTAAGTGATGTGAACTTAGTCCTCTTTATGGTGGACGGTACGCACTGGACCGCTGATGATGAAATGGTGCTGAATAAATTGCGTAAAGCTGAGTTCCCAACAGTGATGCTGGTGAACAAAGTAGACAACGTAAAAGATCGCACCGAAGTGATGTCTCATATGCAGACATTAACCGAAAAAATGGATTTTGTTGACGTGATTCCTGTTTCTGCAAAGAAAGGAACCAATGTTGATGCGATTCGTAAAATTGTTCGTGAATACCTACCAAAAGCGGAGCATCACTTTCCTGAAGAGTATGTGACTGATCGTTCGCAGCGCTTTATGGCCTCAGAGATCATTCGTGAAAAACTGATGCGTTTTACTGGCGAAGAACTGCCTTACTCTGTGACGGTTGAGATCGAACGTTTTGATTACAATCCTGATAATGATGGTTTTCAAATCAATGGTTTGATTCTGGTTGAACGTTTAGGCCAGAAAAAAATGGTGGTAGGGAAAGGTGGTGAAAAAATTAAAACCATCGGTCGTGAAGCTCGCCTAGACATGGAAAAACTTTTTGAGCGCGGTGTCTACTTAGAACTATGGGTTAAAGTGAAATCAGGTTGGGCTGATGATGAGCGTGCACTGCGTTCATTGGGGTACATTGACGACCTTTAATAACCCCTTGATGGAGGATGGGCTGCAGCGCTGCTTTGTCCTTCATCGTCGACCCTATAGCGAGACGAGTCTTATCTTAGACGTGTTTAGCGAAGAGTATGGTCGCCTCTCAATTATGTCAAAAGGCGCTCGCAGTAAACGTTCTCATTTGAAAGGGGCACTGCAGCCATTTACGCCACTGCTGATGAAGTGGTCGGGTAGAGGCTCTATGCGAACCCTTCGTCAGGCAGAAACCATCAGTCTCTCGCTACCATTAACCGGTGTTATGCTCTATTCAGGGCTCTATCTCAATGAGTTACTTGGACGTGTTTTAGAGAGTGAAACCCCATATCCAGCTCTTTTTCTAGACTATCTATCTGCATTATCAGAACTTGCTCAAACAGAAAACCCAGAACCGGCACTGCGTCGCTTTGAGTTAGCACTCTTATCAGCAATGGGGTATGGCGTAGATTTTTTACACTGCTCAGGAACGGGGGAGCCGGTGGACCCTGATATGACTTATCGCTTTCGAGAGCAAAAAGGTTTTCTGGCCTCTATTCGAATGGATAACCTCACTTTTTATGGTAATGAACTGATTGCCATCAGCGAAAGAAGATTTGAAACAAAAGAACAATTAAAAGCGGCTAAACGCTTTACACGTATAGCATTAAAGCCGTATCTTGGTGCCAAACCATTAAAAAGCAGGGAACTGTTTGTTCCTCGAGCAAGGAGAATTGCAAAATGAGTCCAATCTTACTTGGTATTAATATTGATCACGTCGCGACCCTAAGAAATGCACGTGGAACTAAATACCCAGATCCTGTACACGCAGCGGAGATCGCAGAGCGAGCTGGGGCTGATGGCATCACTATCCATCTTCGAGAGGATCGTCGACACATCAACGATCGCGATGTGCGAGTGTTGAAAGAGACGATTCAAACGCGCATGAACTTAGAGATGGCTGTCACCGATGAGATGGTTGCTATTGCACTTGAAGTGCTTCCCGAGTACGTATGTTTAGTTCCCGAAAAACGTGAAGAATTAACGACCGAAGGCGGACTTGATGTGGTTGGGCAGCTAGAGAAAGTGAAAGCGGCGACACAAAAGATGACGGCTGCAGGAATTAAAGTCTCTCTCTTTATTGATGCTGACCCTAAACAGATTGAAGCTGCTGCCGCTTGTGGTGCTCCTTTTATCGAGTTGCATACCGGCCAATATGCAGACGCTGAAAATGAAGAGCAACAGAAGGTTGAGCTTGATAAGGTTGCCGTAGGGGCAACTTATGCCAGTTCGTTAGGCATTAAAGTGAATGCTGGGCATGGCCTTACCTATCATAATGTTAAAGCGATGGCTGCTATTCCAGAGCTGTATGAACTGAACATTGGTCACTCTGTGATGGGTAGAGCAATGTTTGATGGCTTAAGTAAAGCGGTCAGTGACATGCGAGTGTTGATGGATGAAGCTCGTCGTTAATGGCTATTGTTGGATTAGGTACTGATATTGCTGAAATTGAGAGAGTGGAAAAAGCGCTCTCTCGAAGTGGTGATGCTTTTGCCCAGCGTATCTTAACGGATCGAGAGTATCAAAAATTCAGTGGGTTAAAGCAACAGGCTCGTTACCTTGCGAAACGCTTTTCTGCCAAAGAGGCTGCCTCAAAAGCGTTGGGAACAGGGATTGCTTGTGGGGTGACGTTTCAAGATTTTGAGATAGGCAATGACCATTTAGGAAAACCGGTCTTAACGTTATTCGGTAAGGCACTAGAACTTGCGACAGAAAAAGAGGTGAGCCAGATTCACCTCACTATATCAGACGAAAGAAACTACGCAGTGGCGACCGTTATCTTTGAATCTTGAGATCGAGCAGAGATCGCTCTGCTCGTTCTATAGCTTTATCACTTTATAAATATCTTTCGCTGACTCACAAACCTTAGTTAACTCATCTTGCAGTTCAAGTAACTCAGGCTCAATATTATCGATAGATTGTTGAGCTCGTAGCTCCGTCTCAATGGTTTGACACAATGCCTTTAATCGAGGGACACCACTGTAAGAGCAACTTCCATGCAATTTATGGATGATCTCCTTAAGCGCGATGACTTGCTGCTCAGGATTCTCTAGTGTGATCTCTATCTGTTGGTCAACTTCTGGAATGAAATCGACCAGCATCTGCAGCATCTCTTTTGCTAACCCCTCTTTACCTGCCGCCTGTTTTAAAGCGAGCGTCCAGTCAATGGGATCAGATTTCTTCGGTACGGACTGGCTCTTTTTGATGAGAGAGTTAACATCCACCGATGTTGGCTGTACTTTCTCAACCTGAGTCGAGCAGCTGTTAGGATCCCAATGCACCAACACTTGTTGCAAAATATGCTCTTCAATCGGTTTGGTTAAATAGTCATCCATACCAGCATTAATGAGACGTTCGCGTTCCCCTGCCATCGCATGTGCGGTGACAGCAATAATCGGAGTCATGACGTTATGAGGGATTTCTCTGATTTTTTGACACGCCATTACCCCATCCATTTGAGGCATTTGAATGTCCATTAAGATCACATCAAAGTGTCGGTTTTGTGCCTGTTCCACGGCTTCTTGGCCACTACTACAAGAGATAACGGTTTCAACACGCTCTTGAAGTAGCGCGGTAATCAATTTTAGGTTCGCGGGGTTATCATCAACCGCCATAACGGTTAACGGCAGGATCTCATTCTGTGGTTGCATTGGCGTTGAAACCGCAACCTCTGGCAGAATATCGCTTGAGATAACGAGCGCATTAAAAAGTTTTCTTTTCGCCAGTGGTTTGGCCAAACAAGTCACATTAGGAATGTGGAGCAGCGTTTCAGACAGCGCGAGCTCAGTACTGGGTAAACCCACAATGACTTTAGGACACACTATCTGCAGTCGGTTGATGTAATGTAACACAGAGCTATTGTCCCAACTGCTATCAGCACTGAAATTGATAAGAGCCACATCGTGAAACTCAATGTGTGAGGGAATCTCTAAGCAGTGATCGACGGATAAGCCCTCTTTCGACAGCTGTTGTTGCAAAATCGCAGCAGATTGAGTATTGGAGTCAATAAGTAAAATGCTCTTTCCAATAAGTTGCTCACTGTCGATAGGCTCTGCAATAGGTAATTCTGTGGTGCCTAATCGAATTGAGAACCAGAAAGTTGATCCTTGGTGTAGACGGCTACTTAATCCAATCTCTCCACCCATTTGAGAGACCAGTTTTTGGGTGATAACCAGACCTAACCCGGTTCCACCATAGCGGCGAGATATACTGGCATCAGCTTGGCTGAAGGCTTGGAATAGCTGCGCTTGTTGTCTCTCTGAGATGCCAATACCAGTGTCACGAACCACAAACTGAATATCAATGCTGTTGTCACTGAGCATCTTCAACTCAATCGAAATATCAATATTGCCACGTTCAGTAAATTTGATGGAGTTTCCAACTAAATTGGTTAACACTTGCTGAATACGCAGTGGATCGCCAATCACTCCAGTTGGAATGTTTGTGTCCACTTTTAAGGTTAACTCTAACCCTTTTTCGTGAGCGCTTGGTGCCAATAGAGCAACCACTTCATCAAGCGATTCTTGGAACTCAAAAGGGATGTTCTCAAGTAACAGCTTGCCCGCTTCAAGTTTTGAGAAATCAAGAATGTCGTTAATGATCGTTAACAGGTTATTCGCTGAACCTTCAATGGTGAGTAGGTAGTCTTGTTGACTGCTTGAGAGTCTGGTTTTCAGTAGCTGTCTGGTAAATCCAATGACGCCATTGAGTGGGGTACGCAGTTCATGAGACATATTAGCAAGGAACTCTGACTTCACTCGTGCCGCTTCTTGTGCGCGTTTTTTCGCGATATCCAGTTCCACGTTTTGGATCTCTAATTGTTCTAAAGTTTCCCGTAGATCAGAAGTGGCTTGATCGATACTCTGCTGCATCTCGACATGGTATTCCGAAAGTGAAATCGCCATGGCATTAATACCATTTTTTAAGGTGTCTAATTCACCGTGCAGATGGGTTTCAATTCGAGTATCTAAGTGGCCGCGCCTGATGCGATCGACCACGCTCACCATATGAGAGATAGGTTTAGTCACATCTTGCATCAATCGGTAGGCGAATAAGCCAGATAGACTTAAGCCCAGCGCTAGCACCGTCAGGGCCGCGAATATCTCTTGGAATTGCTGTAGACGTAGAGAGGAGAGATCCAGCTCAATGGCAATATAACCTAAAGGTTGATTGATGGCGGTGTCTTCAAATTGATTTGAGAATTGCCCTTCAGCCAAAATAGGCGCTCTAAGAATTAAAATATCATCATGCAAGTTAACGTCTAAGAGAAGAGGAATAGGCACCTCTCTATTTAACATGAGCTGTTCAAAATTGGGATGAAAGTTTGAGGTAACAAACAGTTCATGGGTTGAATCAAATACGGCAATGCTTCGAACGATTTTGGAGTGTTTTCGATGGGTGTAACTGATGAGTCGTCGAACCGCTTCTCGGCTTTTAGTGGTCATCCCATATTCACTGGAGATGGCTAATGGTTCAATGATGCTGGTACCGGTAGAGATGAGTTGGTTCTCAAGATCGGTATACCGATTCATCGTAAAAAAAGTACTAAGTAACAGACCAATGATCAAAGTAGGAGCCAAGGTCATGGTGATAACGCGAGCACGTAAGCCGTATTTAGTCATGATTCTCTATAATTGCAAATTTATGTCACTGTGGGAAAATAGCTGTTATGTCGACATAGCTATCTCGACTCTAATACAATAGGTGTAACATTACCTCAATAGTCAGTATATTTGCGAATATAATTTGGTCTAAGCATTAGGATATTGAGATCCCAATAGATTTATTTTCATTAGGTTATTTTTAATGGCACAATTTTTTAAACCCTTAAAAACAAAGCGTATCGATGCTAAGCATAAAGCCATCAACATTATTCGGTTGGATCATTTAGGTGCAGGCATTGGGTTATTAGACAAAAAAACCGTTTTTATTGATGGGGTTTTACCTGAAGAGCGTGCTTTAGTTCAGTTAACGGAAAATAAAAAAAATTACGCGAAAGCTAAATTGATTAAGTTACTGACACCGAGTTCAGAGCGAGTGGACCCGTTTTGTCGCCACTACCAAGAGTGTGGCGGTTGTAATTTACAGCACTTGAGTTTAGCGGGGCAGATTAAGGCCAAGCAGAGTGCATTAGATGAGTTGATGAGCAAGTTTTCAGGCCAAGAACTTGATAAACAAGAAAAAGCTCAGCAGCCACCTATATTGAGCGCAGATCATGCTTATCGACGTCGTGCTCGCCTGAGCTTACAGTTTGATCGGCCATCAAACGCGTTATTGATGGGATTTAGAAAACGTCAGAGCAAGTCGATTGTTGACGTTCGAGAGTGCCCCGTATTAACTCAGCCACTTGAGTCACTATTGGGTGAGCTTCATTGTGTGCTCAATGGCCTGTCTGCTCGTCGAGATTTAGGGCATGTTGAATTGGTTGAGGCAAGTACAGGCAGAGTCTGTTTGTTACGTCATTTAAAACCACTCTCTGTTAACGACTTAGAACAGTTAACCGCCTTTGCAAAGCAACATCAGTTGACACTCTTTCTTTCTCCTGACAGTAACGTTGTTGATAGAGTATACGGTGAGGCTCCCTACTATGAGATTGATGGGGTAGAGATCGCCTTTACGCCTCAAGATTTTATACAGGTTAATCGTCAAGTGAATGAAGATATGGTCCAACAAGCCATTTCATGGTTAGATCTACAAAGCAGTGACCGAGTACTTGACCTATTTTGTGGTTTAGGTAATTTCAGTTTACCTCTAGCGAAAAGAGTCAATCACGTTGTAGGTGTTGAAGGGGTTGAGGAGATGGTTCGGTGTGCTCAAATAAATGCAGAGAGCAACGGATTATCGAATGTTAGCTTTCATCATGCCAACTTAGAACTGGATATTACCAAGCAGGCTTGGGCCAAAAATACATTTTCAAAAATAGTGCTAGATCCAGCGCGAGCAGGGGCTCCAGGCGTGATGGAGTATGTGGCAAAACTGCAAGCACACTCTATAGTGTATGTTTCATGTAATCCGGCGACATTGGCCAGAGACAGCCAAGTACTGTTGCAAAGTGGTTATAGGTTACAGAAGTTAGGTATACTGGATATGTTCCCTCATACAGGACACTTAGAGTCGATGGCACTGTTTCAAAAAAATAAATAAGATAGATAAAGAGTCACTCTCATAATTAATAAAAATAGGATAGACAGATGGTCGCGGTTCGCGGTGCACACTTAAAGGAAAATGAAGAGTTCAATCTTGATGAGTGGATATCAAGTCTTAATCAAGACGCCAAAACATCAAATAAGCTAATCAAAGTATATCAATACTGTGCTCAGCTATTAGCTGGACACGAATCCGGAGTACTGCTCTTATGGCAGGGCCGTGAGATGATTGAAATACTGAATACGTTAAGTATGGATAAAGCGACATTAATGGCTGCTCAGTTATATCCTCTGGTCGCTAATGGGCTTTGTGATCGTGAAGCGTTAGACGAACTATATGGTAAAGAGGTAGTTAAACTGGTTGATGGTGTGGTTGAGATGGCGGCTATCGGTCACCTGAGTGCCACCCAAGATGGATCTGCAACATCGGTCCAAGTGGATAATATTCGACGTATGCTGCTCTCTATGGTGGATGATTTTCGCTGTGTGGTCATCAAGCTTGCTGAACGTATCTGTAATTTACGTGAAGTGAAAGATGCGCCAGATGCGGTTCGTCGTGCCGCTGCAAAAGAGTGTGCCAACATCTACGCCCCATTAGCTAACCGTTTAGGTATTGGGCAATTGAAATGGGAGATGGAAGACTACGCTTTTCGATATCAGCACCCTGACACTTACAAAAAAATAGCGAAGCAACTTTCTGAAAGGCGTATTGTGAGAGAGGAGTATATCTCTGATTTTGTTCACGATTTGCTTGAAGAGATGGATGTTTCAAATATTGATGCTGATGTCAGCGGTCGACCAAAACATATCTACAGTATTTGGCGAAAAATGCAGAAGAAGAACTTAGATTTTGATGAGTTGTTTGATGTGCGAGCGGTCAGAATTATTGCCGCTAAACTGCAAGATTGTTACGCCGCCTTAGGTCTCGTTCATACCAAATACCGCCACCTTCCTAATGAGTTTGATGACTATGTTGCCAACCCTAAACCTAACGGGTATCAATCGATCCATACCGTGGTATTAGGACCGGAAGGAAAAACGATTGAGATTCAGATCCGAACCAAGCAGATGCATGATGACTCTGAACTGGGAGTGGCTGCTCACTGGAAATACAAAGAGGGCTCTAGCGGGGGGCATTCCGGCTATGATGAAAAGATCACATGGTTGCGTAAACTTCTGGATTGGCAAGAGGAGATGTCAGACTCGGGCGAGATCTTGGATGAGTTAAGAAGCCAAGTCTTTGAAGACCGAGTGTACGCCTTTACCCCTCGAGGTGATGTTGTCGATCTGCCTATTGGTGCGACCCCCCTTGACTTCGCTTACCACATTCACTCTGAAGTTGGACACCGCTGTATTGGTGCCAAAGTGGATGGACGTATCGTCCCATTTACGCATGTACTAACCATGGGCAATCAGGTTGAGATTATTACCCAAAAAGAGCCAAACCCATCTCGAGATTGGTTAAATCCGACTCTTGGCTTCGTCCATTCAGGGCGTGCTCGAGCCAAAATTAATGCGTGGTTTAGAAAGCAGAGCCGAGAAGGAAATCTAGAGGCGGGTAAAGATATCTTAGAGACTGAGTTGGCTAAGATTGGTGCTACGCTGAAAGATGCTGAGCAGTATGCTCTTAGACGATTCAACGTGAACAGTGCCGACGAACTTTATGCGGGGGTAGGCAGTGGCGATCTTCGCATTAACCAAGTTGTTAATCATATTAATGCTTTGGTAAACAAACCAACGGCAGAAGAAGAAGATCAAAAGGTTTTGCAAAAACTGCAGCTCTCTGAAGAGAAAGCAGCGGCCAATACACGATCTCAAAAAGATGCGGTTGTGGTTGAGGGTATTGATAACTTGATGAATCACCTAGCCCGCTGTTGTCAGCCGATCCCTGGTGACGACATCGCTGGATACATTACTCAAGGTCGAGGGATTTCAGTACACCGAAGTGATTGTGAGCAGTTAGAAGAGTTAAAACATCATGCTCCTGAACGTATTATCGATACGGTATGGGGAGGCGGTGTGGTTGGTTCATATAACCTAACTCTTCGTGTCACTGCTCTTGAGCGTACGGGATTATTGAAAGATATTACCTCACTGTTAGCGAATGAGAAAGTTCGAGTCTCCGGTATGAAGAGCCGTACAGACTATAAAAAACAGTTGGTTATTATGGACTTTGAACTTGAGGTTCTGAATACTGATATTTTAAGTAAGCTCATTACTCGTGTTGAACAGATACGAGATGTGGTTGGGGCGCAGCGATTGAGCTAACCAGATTGATTAACCGATAAACCGTAAAACCCACCCAACAAGGCGTGGGTTTTTTATTGAAGGAGCATTTTGTGGATAAAGAGAATATTGAGCAACTGTTAACCATCATGGCAAAACTTCGAGATGAAAAGAGTGGCTGCCCTTGGGATAAAAAGCAGACTTTTGAATCGGTGATCCCTTATACCATTGAAGAGACTTATGAAGTGGTTGATGCTATCAATAATCAAGACTGGGGGAACTTAAAAGAGGAGTTGGGAGATCTGCTGTTTCAAGTCATCTTTTATAGCCAGATAGCCAAAGAGAAAAAGCTGTTTGACTTTAGTGATGTGGTGAGTGGAATTAACCAGAAACTGACTCGTCGCCATCCTCACGTATTCTCAGACCAAGTATTTGCTAACGACCAGGAAATTGCAGCCAATTGGGAACGTGAAAAAGCCAAAGAACGGCTGGAAAAGCAGCAAGATGAGACGCTCAATTTGAGTGTTTTAGATACTGTGCCCGTTGCCCTTCCTGCGTTAAGCCGTGCAAGAAAACTGCAATCTCGATGTGCTAAATTTGGTTTCGATTGGGACACATTTGGCCCCGTGGCCGATAAAGTAAAAGAGGAGATTGACGAGGTAATTGAAGAAGTGATTCAAGTTAATCCCGATCAAGATAAAATTGAAGAGGAGTTAGGGGATCTGCTTTTCTCTGTGGTGAATATGGCCAGACATTTAGGCAAGGATCCAGAGCAAGCTCTTGCCAAAGCAAATCACAAATTTGCCAGACGCTTCAAAGGGGTTGAGACGAAAGTGACCCAAAAAGGGAAGGTATTGGAGGAGTGTAGCTTAGAGGAGCTAGACCAAGAGTGGGAAAATGTTAAGCTCGATGAGCGGAATTGATTTAAAGCAAAAAATAAATCGGATGGCTGTGATAAGTTTCACGTTGTGAACATAAGGTGGTTCTGGTATATTTTCATCCCGTCCAGATGATATCCATTTTCTACCTCACAACACCAATTTCAGGTTACGTATGACGACGAATTACATTTTTGTTACTGGAGGGGTTGTATCCTCTCTTGGTAAAGGTATTGCAGCAGCATCATTAGCCGCTATTCTTGAAGCGCGTGGCTTAAATGTCACTATGATGAAGCTTGACCCATATATCAATGTTGATCCAGGCACAATGAGCCCGACTCAGCATGGTGAAGTATTCGTTACCGTTGACGGAGCGGAAACAGACTTAGATTTAGGTCACTACGAGCGTTTTATCCGAACCAAAATGACTAAGCGTAATAACTTTACGGCAGGTCGTGTATATGCGGATGTTCTTCGTAAAGAGCGTCGTGGCGACTACTTAGGTGCCACGATTCAGGTCATTCCTCATATTACCAACGCGATTAAAGAGCGTGTTATTTCAGGTGCTGAAGGCCATGATGTAGCGTTAGTTGAAGTCGGTGGAACGGTGGGTGACATTGAATCTCTACCGTTTATGGAAGCGATTCGTCAATTAGCGGTCGAACTGGGTCGTGAGCGTACCATGTTCATGCACCTTACTCTTGTTCCTTATCTAGCAGCAGCTGGTGAAGTGAAAACCAAACCGACACAGCACTCTGTAAAAGAGCTGCTCTCAATTGGTATTCAGCCTGATATCTTAGTTTGTCGTTCTGATCGTAACATCCCATCGAATGAACGTAAGAAAATTGCGCTTTTCTGTAACGTACAAGAGAAAGCAGTTATCTCGATGAGAGACGTAGATTCGATCTACAAAATCCCACAACTTATTAAATCTCAAGGTATGGATGATCTTGTTTGTCAGCGCTTTGGTATTGAAGCACCAGAAGCTGATCTTTCTGAGTGGGAACAAGTTATTTATGAAGAGGCGAATCCAACTTCAGAAGTAACGATTGGTATGGTCGGTAAATATATCGAACTGCCAGATGCCTACAAGTCAGTGAATGAAGCATTAAAGCATGCTGGGCTGAAAAATCGCTTGAGCGTTAAGATTCAGTATATTGATTCACAAGATGTGGAATCAAAAGGGACAGAGATTCTGTCCAAACTTGATGCGATTCTTGTACCTGGTGGATTTGGTGATCGTGGTGTTGAAGGCAAAATTCTTGCCGCACAATACGCACGCGAAAACAGTGTTCCTTATTTAGGCATCTGCCTAGGTATGCAAGTCGCTCTAATCGAATATGCGCGTAATGTTGCTGGATTAGAAGGTGCTCACTCAACAGAGTTCTCAAAAGAGACGGCTTTCCCTGTTGTTGGTTTGATCACCGAATGGGTTGATGGTGAAGGTAAAGTTGAAGAGCGTACTGAAAAGTCTGACCTAGGCGGAACGATGCGTTTAGGCTCTCAGCTTTGTCATTTAGCAAAAGGTTCGAAGGTTCGCGAGCTGTACGGCAAAGCAACCATCGAAGAGCGTCACCGTCACCGTTACGAAGTGAATAACAATCTGCTTCCTAAATTAGAGAAAGCAGGCTTGAAGGTTTCTGGGTTATCATCAGATAAGAAATTAGTGGAGATTGTTGAGATTCCAAACCATCCTTGGTTTGTGGCTGCTCAATTCCACCCAGAATTTACGTCAACTCCTCGCGATGGGCATCCATTGTTTGAAGGTTTCGTAAAAGCGGCTGGTGAAAACCAGCGTAGTGAGTTTGACAAATAGATTCATAAATAGCTGTAGTCGTTAGTTCGTTACAGCTATTTTTAGCTTTTAATTTTTGATTTATAAACTATGGAGAGAAACATAATGTCTAAAATCGTTAAAGTGCTAGGTCGTGAAATTATTGATTCACGTGGTAACCCAACTGTTGAAGCTGAAGTACACCTAGAAAGTGGCTTTGTAGGTATGGCTGCTGCGCCTTCTGGTGCATCAACGGGTTCTCGTGAAGCGCTTGAACTGCGTGATGGCGACAAAGCACGTTTCCTAGGTAAAGGTGTTCTTAAAGCGGTTGCTGCTGTAAATGGCCCAATTGCTGAAGCACTACTAGGTAAAGATGCGAAAAACCAAGCTGAACTTGATCAAATCATGATCGATTTAGATGGTACAGATAACAAAGCAAAATTTGGTGCGAATGCAATCCTTGCTGTTTCTCTAGCAAATGCAAAAGCAGCTGCTGCAGCAAAGAGCATGCCTCTTTACGCACACATTGCTGAACTTAACGGCACTCCAGGTGTTTACTCTATGCCTCTACCAATGATGAACATCATCAACGGTGGTGAGCACGCTGATAATAACGTTGATATTCAAGAGTTCATGATCCAGCCTGTTGGCGCATCAACCCTTAAAGAAGGTCTACGTATCGGCGCAGAAGTTTTCCATAACCTTGCAAAAGTACTTAAAGCGAAAGGCTTAAGCACTGCAGTTGGTGATGAAGGTGGTTTTGCACCTAACCTTGAGTCTAACGCTGCTGCACTCGCTGCAATCAAAGAAGCGGTAGAAGCTGCTGGTTATGAGCTAGGCAAAGACGTTACTCTTGCTATGGACTGTGCTGCATCTGAGTTTTACGACAAAGAAGCTGGCAACTACAACATGAAAGGCGAAGGCAAAGTTTTCACTTCTGAAGAGTTTAACTTCTACCTACAAGATCTTGCTAATCAGTACCCTATCGTTTCTATCGAAGATGGTCTTGACGAGTCGGATTGGGCTGGTTTCAAACACCAGACTGAGCTTCTAGGTGATAAACTGCAAATCGTTGGTGACGATCTGTTCGTTACAAACACTAAGATTCTTGCGGAAGGTATTGAGAAAGGCGTTGCTAACTCTATCCTTATCAAGTTCAACCAAATCGGTTCACTAACAGAGACTTTAGCGGCAATTAAGATGGCTAAAGATGCTGGCTACACAGCAGTAATTTCTCACCGTTCTGGTGAAACTGAAGATGCAACTATCGCTGATCTAGCGGTAGGTACTGCTGCTGGCCAAATCAAAACAGGTTCTATGAGCCGTTCTGACCGTGTTGCTAAGTACAACCAGCTAATCCGTATCGAAGAAGCTCTAGGTGAACTAGCACCTTATAAAGGCCTTAAAGAAGTTAAAGGTCAAGCTTAATTCATATGAATAAGTGAGTTTGCTTCAACCTTAGTTGAACTGAACAATGTTGCTAAAACCGTCTCTTCATGAGGCGGTTTTTTTTATGGGGATAATTCCTGTCGCTAAGATAACAAGCTGAAACGGGTATGATATGATAGTTGGTTAGAGATATTCCTCTTGTTATTCTGCTTCTTTGGAGTTTACATGCGTCTACTTGCACTGTTATTAGTTTTCTTGCTTGGGTGGTTACAATACACATTTTGGGCTGGAAAAAACGGAATGGCAGATTACTCATCAGCTAAGCAGGATGTAGAGATTCAAAAACAAGCAAATGATGCGTTAAAGAAGCGTAATGACCAAATGTACGCAGAGATTGATGATCTACGAAAAGGTTCTGAAGCGATAGAAGAGCGGGCCCGTCATGAGTTAGGCATGATTAAAGAGGGTGAGACTTTTTTTCGAATCATTGGTGATTCTAAACCGGATTGAGTTACGTTGAAGATGTCTGATAAACAAAAAATTTGTGCCATAGTACCCGCGGCTGGTATTGGCAGCCGAATGAAAAGCGATATCCCCAAACAGTATATGAAAATTGATGGTATAACAGTGTTAGAGCATACAGTGACTCGCCTGCTTAATCATAATGATATTGATCATGTCGTGATTGCCATTACTCAAACGGATCCCTATTTTAGCGCTCTACCACTCAGCAGAGATCCGCGCGTTAGTGTGGTGAATGGTGGTAAAGAACGAGCAGACTCTGTGCTTTGTGCTCTGAAATATCTGCAACAAACACTCCGTTATGAGTGGGTTATGGTTCATGATGCAGCGAGACCTTGCTTACAGGATGATGATATTGATAAACTTATTACTGCTGCTCGCTCACATCCAGTCGGTGCTATATTAGCAACACCCGTTAGAGATACCATGAAGCGCGGAAATGGTTCGCAACAAAGTGTTATTGACCATACGGTGGATCGAGATAACCTTTGGCACGCGCTGACCCCTCAAATGTTCCCATTGGACAGTTTAATCAGCAACCTTACTCTTGCATGGGACAGGGGAGAGGTTATTACGGATGAAGCTTCCTGTTTTGAAGCCAATAATGTTATGCCCCTGTTAGTGCAAGGGCGTGCCGACAATATCAAGATCACCCAACCAGAAGATCTTGCTTTGGCAGAGTTTTACATAAATCGTAGTAATATAAAGGAACGTTAACATGCGAATTGGACACGGTTTTGATGTGCATAAATTTGGCGGGCAAGGTCCTATCATTATTGGTGGTGTGGCTATTCCTTATGAGCAAGGCCTTATCGCACACTCCGATGGTGATGTTGCGCTACATGCCGTGTGTGATGCACTACTTGGCGCTATCGCTGAAGGCGATATTGGTCGCCATTTCCCTGATACTGATGATAAATGGAAAGGGGCTAACAGCAGAGAGCTGTTGAAAGATGTCTATCGCAGGGTCAGAGAGAGAGGTTTTGTGCTCGGTAATGTGGATGTCACTATTATTGCGCAAGCGCCGAAAATGGCACCCTATATTGAGAGTATGTGCCAAGTGATAGCTGACGATCTGCAAACGGATATTCGAAACGTTAATGTCAAAGCGACCACCACTGAAAAGCTCGGTTTTACTGGTCGTAAAGAGGGGATAGCTTGCGAATCAGTTGTTCTGATTTTTCCTCATAATCATGAGTAAGTACACTATCCTCGTAGGTAAATAAAGGGTTAAACATGTCAGATGTAATGAGTGAGTTTGGTTGGTTGAATGGGCAACCTCTTAGCCAAGGAAAGATAAAAGTATCACCGCAAGATTTCATTGTGAAAGAGCTTCTTGGTTATGAGTTTACGGGGTCAGGTGAACACTTCATGGTGAAGATCCGTAAAACGGGTGAGAATACTAAATATGTAGTGAATGAATTAGCTAAAGCGTGTGGTGTTAAATCTCGTGATGTGAGCTGGGCAGGGCTTAAGGATCGCCACGCCGTTACAGAGCAATGGTTAAGTGTCTATTTACCGACACAAACGGAACCTGATTTGTCTGAATTTGTGGCTTCACACCCTGGTATTGAGGTATTGGCCACCACGAGACACAATAAAAAATTACGCCCTGGCGATCTTAAAGGGAATGCATTTGTATTAAGAGCCACAGAAGTGACCAATATTGAAGAGGTTGAAAAACGCCTATCGTTAGTTGCCGCTCATGGGGTTCCTAATTATTTTGGTGAGCAGCGCTTTGGTCATAACGGAAATAATGTTACCGAAGCTCGCCGTTGGGGAAAAGAAAATGTGAGAACGCGAGATAACAACAAACGCAGTTTTTACCTCTCTGCTGCACGTTCGTGGATATTTAATCAAGTACTCTCAAAGCGAATTGAACAAGCCTCATTATTGAGTGTGTTAGTGGGAGACATGTTGCTTGATGATAATGGTCGAGTGATCGTGGCGAATAGTGACAATATCGCTGAGTTGCAAGACAATGTCAGCCAAGGCCGCTATCAGATCACCGGACCTCTGGCTGGAGATAATGACTTTGGAACGGAAGCTGAGGTTGAGGCTCTTGAGAAAGCAACAGCAGAACAAGAGCCCGACTTGATGAAGTTGATCCGTGGAAATCGAATGAGGCATGAGCGACGTGCACTCATGCTCAAGCCGTCAGCATTTGAGTGGACGGTTGGTGAAAACGAGTTTAGTTTAGCTTTTGAGTTAGAAGCCGGAAGCTTTGCTACGGTTATTGTCCGTGAATTGATTGAACAGATAGCCGTCGAGCCTCACTACCAGCAATAGCCGTAAAGACTAAAGGATGAGCATGAAAATATTAATAAGCAATGATGACGGCATATTTGCAGAAGGAATGAATACCCTAGCTAACGCACTTTCTGACATTGCTGAAATCGTTATCGTTGCGCCGGATCGTAACCGTTCTGGAGCCTCTAATTCACTGACATTAGAGAATCCATTAAGAGTTAGAGAGATTGAGAAGAATCGTTATTCTGTGCAAGGGACGCCAACTGATTGTGTGCATTTCGCATTGAATGAGTTGATGAAAGATGATCACCCTGATTTGGTGATCGCCGGGATTAATCACGGTGCCAATCTTGGTGACGATGTACTCTATTCAGGCACTGTTGCCGCTGCAATGGAAGGACACTTTTTAGGGATTCCCTCAATTGCGGTCTCATTGGTCGGTGATGTGAACTTTAACGTTGCCGCTGAATTTGTGGCCACATTAGTAAATAAACAGAAAGAGAAGGTGCTACCCACCAATCGTATTTTGAATGTTAACATTCCTGATTGTGCTGAAGAGGCGATCGCTGGTTGGCAGGTCACTCGGCTTGGATCTAGGCATCATGCTGAAGATATGATTAAGCAGTTGGATCCACGAGGGCATGAGGTCTACTGGTTAGGTCCTCCTGGTCAGCGACAAGATGCGGGTCAAGGGACCGATTTTTTTGCTATTGATCATCATTTTATTTCAGTAACGCCTTTACAGGTTGATCTTACTGCGCATGAATCGTTACTCTGTGTAGAGCAGTGGTTACAATCAACAGAGGCAGAACGGTAATGGCACAACAAGCGGATGCGTTGATTCAACTTCTGCGCACCAATGGCATCACCAATGAGGCAATATTGGAGATAATCTATCAACTTCCTCGTCACCTATTTGTCTCGGAAGCGATGGCACATCAAGCGTATGGAAATAATGCGTTACCGATAGGCTGTAATCAAACCATATCTCAGCCTTACATCGTTGCTAAGATGACCGAGCTACTTAATTTAAATAGACAGAGTCGAGTGTTAGAGATTGGGACTGGTTGTGGCTATCAGACCGCAGTATTGGCCTCATTAGTGGATCATGTTTACTCTGTTGAGCGGATAAAATCGCTGCAATGGGATGCAAAACGTCGACTGAAAAAACTCGATATCTATAACCTTTCGACCAAACATGGTGATGGCTGGTTAGGGTGGAGAAGTCGAGCGCCTTTTGATGCCATCATTGTGACCGCAGCAGCGAGTTCTGTGCCACAAGCACTACTCGAACAACTTGCTGATGGTGGAACGCTTATTATCCCAGTTGGAGAGGATGTGCAGCAACTGACAAGGATTACCCGCTCTGGCGATGTGTACCAATCACACTATATTGAAGATGTGAACTTTGTACCGCTTGTATCTGGTGAGTTAGCTTAACTGGTGGTGGTGTTCTCTCGCTTTCGTTGTGTCACTAGATTAATTGCATATGCGATTCTAATTTTTCTTGTTGGCTGTACATCTCGTTATCCTGCGCCTGTTTCTAGTGTGAACTCCAATTATGGCTCAGCAGAACGTGGCAGCTACCGCGGGAGTTACTATGTGGTTGAAAAAGGGGATACTCTCTATTTTATATCCTATGTAACTGATAAGGATGTAAAAGATCTCATCGCCTTTAATGGTTTAAAAAGCCCATACTTGATCCACCCAGGTCAAAAGCTGGAGTTATGGCAACCTAAATATAGAGCACCTGCCTATGGTAAAAATGGCAAACATACGGATGCGAGTGATCCTAAGATAACTAAAATTCCACCCGTAGTAACCCCTTCTAAATCAAGTGCTTCAAATTCAAATCCCCAACGTGGTGCAAGTCCTAAAACTGAGCCGGCAAAAAAATCACAAAGTAAAAAGGTTGAAAATAAAAAATCGGAGGAGTACTCTCAAGGTTCAGGTAAACAAAATGTTAAGAAAAATAACCAACCAACGTTAACAAAAGTAAACAGCTGGTTGTGGCCAACAAAAGGCCGAGTGATTTCCAAATTTTCAAATGCGGAGAGAGGCAATAAAGGCATAGATATAGCCGGCCAACGAGGCCAACAGATTGTCTCCACTGCAAAAGGGGTAGTTGTTTACTCTGGAAATGCCCTAAAAGGCTATGGAAATCTAATAATTATAAAACATAATGAAAACTTTTTAAGTGCATATGCACACAACGAACGCTTATTAGTAAAGGAAGGACAATCAATAAAAGCGGGACAAAAGATCGCGCTGATGGGAAGTTCTGGTACAGATAGTGTTCGATTACATTTTGAAATTCGTTATAAGGGTAAGTCGGTAAATCCGCAGCGTTATTTACCCTAAGTGATGACATAGCTAAGTGGTAATGTCTTACTAATTCGCCGAGGGGAGGCGTTTATGAGTAAACAGAATGCAGTAAAAGTTGATCAACTTAATGCTTCAGTCAAGGAAGCTCCCACTTTAACCAAAGTTGCAGCAAAGAAAGAGAACACCGAGTTTGCCGCAACTCAAAAAGCACTTGATGCTACCCAGCTCTACTTAGGTGAGATTGGTTTTTCACCTCTGCTTACCGCTCAAGAAGAGGTCTTATATTCTCGTCGAGCTCTGCGCGGTGATGAAATCGCACGTAAAAGAATGATCGAGAGTAATCTACGATTGGTCGTTAAAATTTCTCGCCGATATAGTAACCGTGGTCTTGCCTTACTTGATCTTGTCGAAGAGGGAAATCTAGGCCTGATTCGAGCCGTTGAAAAATTTGACCCGGAAAGAGGTTTTCGCTTCTCAACCTATGCCACTTGGTGGATCCGTCAAACTATTGAACGTGCACTCATGAATCAGACTCGTACCATACGTCTTCCCATTCATGTGGTAAAGGAGCTAAACGTTTATCTACGTACTGCTCGTGAATTAGCACAAAAACTCGATCATGAACCGACTGCCGAAGATATTGCAAATAAATTGGACAAATCGGTTTCAGATGTCAATCGCATGCTGCGTCTAAATGAGCGAGTAAGCTCAGTTGATAATCCTTTGGGTGGCGATTCAGAAAAAGCACTTTTAGATATCATTCCTGATGATAAGCACTCAGATCCTGAAACCTCTACTCAAAATGATGATATTAAATCATCGATCGTTCACTGGCTTGAAGAGCTAAACCCAAAACAGCGTGAAGTGTTAGCAAGACGCTTTGGTTTATTAGGTTATGAAGCATCAACCTTAGAAGAGGTTGGTCGTGAGATTGGCCTGACGCGAGAGCGTGTACGTCAGATTCAAGTTGAAGGGTTACGTAGACTTCGTGATGTACTGACCCATCAAGGGTTAAGTATTGAGTCTCTGTTTGACATGATGGACTAACCTGAATGGTTAAGTCACTAAAAAGGCGCTCATGAGCGCCTTTTTTCTGTTTACAGTAATCGTTTGAGTCGATAAAGCTCGTCCAACGCCTGTCTCGGGCTAAGATCATCTGGATTAATGGCAGATAAGGCCTCTTCCACTTCACTCACTTCAGGCAGCAGTGTCAACTGATGTTCGACATTTACCTCCCTGGTTGGTGCATGAGTACTTTGCACCTCTAATTGCTGTAACTTTTGTTTTGCTTTTTTTATTACCGACTTTGGAACACCCGCCAGTGCTGCTACAGCCAAGCCATAGGATTTACTGGCCGCGCCCTCTTGTACGGCGTGCATGAAGGCAATCTCATCACCATGCTCCACGGCATCAAGGTGAACATTAGCCAGTCCAGAAAGCATAGAAGGGAGATCGGTCAGTTCAAAGTAATGGGTGGCAAATAGGGTCATGGCATTGACTTTTGTCGCTAGCCATTCAGCACTTGCCCAAGCTAGAGATAGACCATCATAAGTGCTGGTTCCTCTGCCAATTTCATCCATAAGAACCAAACTGTGTTGTGTCGCGTTGTGTAAAATATTTGCGGTCTCTGTCATCTCAACCATGAATGTTGAGCGCCCTGAAGCTAAATCATCAGAAGCACCAATACGTGTAAAGATACGATCAATAGGACCGATATCGACTGATTCAGCAGGCACGTAGGATCCGACATGTGCCAATAGGGCAATAAGCGCAGTTTGGCGCATATAGGTTGATTTACCCCCCATGTTAGGACCGGTAATGATCAACATTTTACGATCGGAATGTAACTTAATGGGATTCGCAATAAACGGGTCACTCATGACATGTTCAACTACAGGGTGGCGACCGTTTTTAATGGATATTCCAACTTGAGTAGTGAGGGTCGGGCGACAGTAGTTAAGCGTATCAGCTCTTTCTGCTAAGTTAGCCAGCACATCCAGCTCAGAAATTGATGTAGCAATATGTTGTAGCTGTTCTAACGAAGGCATGAGTAGGTCAAATAACTGTTCCCATAACTTCTTTTCTAAAGCTAATGATTTTGATTTTGAATGCAGAACTTTATCTTCATGCTCTTTTAACTCTGAAATGATATACCGTTCCGCATTTTTTAGGGTTTGACGACGGACATAGTGAGCAGGAACAAGGTGGCTCTGACCACGGCTCACTTGGATGAAAAAACCGTGAACATTGTTGTAACCCACTTTTAGGGTATCAATCCCATGACGTTCACGCTCATCGGCTTCCAGCTGATCCAAGAAGTGTTTTGCACCGTCAGCCAGTTCTCGCCACTCATCAAGCTCAGCATTGTAACCATCAGCGAGTACCCCACCATCGCGTATCACGACAGGCGGATTCTCCTTAATCGCTTTTTCTAATAGAGAGCAGATGTCATCAATCGGTGCGGCGAGGTGCGCAAGATGTTGTAAGTGACTCTGCTTTAACGAATCGGTGATCGTCTTAAGTTCAGGTAGAGACTGCAGTGCGGTGCGTAGACGCGCAAGATCTCTCGGACGAGCAGATCGTAGGGCAAGTCGGGCTAATATCCTTTCGATATCTCCGATCTGCTTGAATAGTGGGTTCAACTCATTGTATAGGGCCAACTCTTTGAGCTCAGTAATGGCATCTAAACGTTGATTTAATACCAACTGAGTACGCATCGGTTGATGTAACCAACGTTTTAGTAGTCGGCTGCCCATTGCCGTAGCCGTTTTATCAAGTACTTCGGCTAACGTATTGTCAAAGCCACCAGAGAGGTTCTGAGTGATCTCTAGGTTACGGCGAGTAGCTGCATCTAAAATTACCGAGTTATCTTGTCTATCCATAGTGATGGCACGAATGTGCGGAAGCGCGGTGCGTTGAGTATCTTTTACATATTGAATTAAACAGCCTGCAGCGCATAGGCCAAGTTGAGACTCTTCAACACCGAAACCCACTAAGTCACGAGTACCAAACTGCTTATTCAACTGCTGACGTGCGGTATCAATCTCAAACTCCCATACAGGTCGACGTCGATTACCGTGACGATTCTCTAACAGTTGTACTGGTTCAAAGTCTTCAGGAAAAAGCAGTTCAGTGGGTGTGGTTCGCTGAAGTTCTGCCTGCATTGCTTCATAAGAGGAGGGTTCACTCAGTTGAAATCGACCCGATGAGATATCCATCGTGGCGTAACCAAATTTATCATTATGGTGATAAATAGCCGCAATTAAATTATCGTGACGCTCTTGCAATAGGGCTTCATCAGTCACCGTACCTGGGGTCACAATTCGAACCACTTTACGCTCGACTGGACCTTTACTCGTTGCAGGATCGCCAACTTGCTCACAGATAGCAACGGACTCCCCTAATTGTACGAGTTTGGCTAAATACCCTTCTGCAGAGTGGTAGGGGATACCTGCCATTGGAATGGGTTCGCCAGCGGATGAACCACGCTTAGTCAGAGAGATGTCCATTAGGATAGATGCTTTTTTAGCGTCGTCATAAAACAGCTCATAAAAATCCCCCATACGATAGAAAAGGAGAATTTCTGGATTTTCCGCTTTAAGTCGTAAATACTGTTGCATCATCGGGGTATGCTTTTCTGAAGCTTTTACAGTCACAAATTATCCTAGTGGTCGTCATGGCGATAAATTACTGCCTAGAATACGTGAATAGCGTCTCAGGTAAAAGTTACAATAAGCAGATAGCGAATAATTGAAGAGGGCGACATGAAAAAAAGTATCGAACTTGCCACACAGCTTGCAGATAAATTGCTCGCTAAAGGCTGGATGATGAGTTGCGCAGAGTCTTGCACCGGAGGAGGCGTAGCGTATGTGGCGACAGAAATCGCAGGTAGCTCACAATGGTTTGAGCGAGGCTTTGTCACTTACACCAATGAAGCGAAGCAGCAGATGTTAGCGGTGAACCTTAGTACATTAGAGCAGAATGGTGCAGTGAGCCGAGCGGTGGTTCGTGAAATGGCAGCGGGAGCATTGAGCTTTTCGAATGCTCAGGTATCGGTTGCTGTTAGTGGCATTGCAGGACCAGGAGGAGCCACTGAGGGAAAACCCGTTGGTACCGTCTGTTTTGGTTGGCAAACAGTTGACGGTGAGCAGCAACAAGAGATCTGTCACTTTACTGGTGATCGACAAGCAGTACGAAAACAAGCGATTGAACATGCCTACAAAGGCTTGATTGCGATCGTAAAATAAATGAGTTAAAACAGATAATTATAATTTTCAATGAGGAGTGACTCTCAATTAATTTAAAAAAAATGCATACAGGTATAGACACTGTATGAATAGACAGTATACTTAGCAGCATCAAAGTAAATGACGTTTTGTTCCGGAGAGACTAGATGAACGACAACAAGCAAAAAGCATTAGCAGCGGCCTTAGGTCAAATTGAAAAGCAATTTGGTAAAGGCTCAATCATGAAGCTTGGTGACAACCGTACCATGGATGTTGAAACAATTTCGACTGGTTCACTGTCACTGGATATTGCTCTTGGTGCTGGTGGATTGCCAATGGGTCGTATCGTTGAAGTTTACGGGCCTGAGAGTTCAGGTAAAACAACATTAACACTTGAACTGATTGCTGCGGCTCAGCGCGCCGGCAAAACATGTGCCTTCATCGATGCAGAGCACGCACTTGATCCAATTTATGCAAAAAAACTGGGTGTTGATATTGATGAATTGTTGGTTTCTCAGCCAGATACTGGTGAGCAAGCGTTAGAGATTTGTGATGCATTAGCACGATCAGGCGCAGTCGATGTTATGGTTATTGACTCCGTTGCGGCTCTGACACCAAAAGCTGAGATCGAAGGCGAGATGGGCGATAGCCACATGGGTCTTCAAGCACGTATGCTGTCTCAAGCAATGCGTAAGCTAACCGGTAACCTAAAGCAGTCTAACTGCATGTGTATCTTCATCAACCAGATTCGAATGAAGATCGGTGTGATGTTTGGTAACCCTGAAACCACAACCGGTGGTAATGCACTTAAATTC
Source organism: Aliivibrio kagoshimensis (assembly GCF_050337105.1). Lineage (NCBI taxonomy): Bacteria > Pseudomonadati > Pseudomonadota > Gammaproteobacteria > Vibrionales > Vibrionaceae > Aliivibrio > Aliivibrio kagoshimensis. Next base: position 4,952 of record NZ_JAKJSQ010000014.1, on the reverse strand, counting down.
TACGCCTCTGTTCGTTTAGATATTCGCCGTACTGGTGCTGTTAAAGAGGGTGATGAAGTTGTTGGTAACGAAACCCGAATTAAAGTGGTTAAAAACAAAATTGCTGCACCATTTAGACAAGCAGAGACTCAGATTCTTTACGGTCAAGGTTTTAACCGATTTGGTGAGTTGATTGATCTGGGTGTGAAGAATAAGTTAGTTGATAAAGCTGGCGCTTGGTATAGCTATAAAGGCAGTAAAATCGGCCAAGGTAAAGCTAACTCGTGCAATTTCCTACGTGAGAATCCAGAAATAGCGAGTGAAATCGATACGATTTTACGCGACCTGCTTTTAAAACCTGCTGTTGAACAGCCAGAAGAGAAAGAAGACGTACTGACTGAAGAGTAACTATTCCTTCAAACTTTACGCGTTACTGCTTCTTCAAAGCCCTGAACATTCAGGGCTTTACTCTATCTGTCAGCTAGGAAAAATTATCCCAATAGGGGCTTATAATAAAAAAAGGCAACTAAAACTCAACATTTGCACTAAAAACTAGCTGTTCTCCCCCTCCTTGTTTTACAATAGCCGCTATTCAACTTGCTCAATAGGTCATCAATTGATCACGACTTATTAGCAACACATAAACTAAACACTCTATCAGGACGAGCCGCATGTATATGAGCACTGACGAGATTCGCCGTGCGTTTCTAGCGTTCTTTGAAAGCAAAGGACACCAAATTGTTTCAAGTTCATCATTAGTTCCAGACAATGATCCAACACTGTTGTTTACTAATGCTGGAATGAACCAGTTTAAAGACGTTTTTTTAGGTACAGAAAAGCGAAACTATACACGCGCCACAACATCACAGCGTTGTGTACGTGCTGGTGGTAAACACAACGATCTTGAAAATGTTGGGTTCACTGCACGCCATCATACTTTTTTTGAAATGCTCGGTAATTTCAGCTTTGGTGACTACTTTAAGCAAGACTCAATAAAGTTTGCGTGGGAATTTTTGACAGACGTTCTTAAATTACCACAAGATCGCTTGCTCGTGACTGTTTATGCGACCGACGATGAAGCATTTAAGATCTGGAACGAAGAGGTCGGTATTCCAGCTGATCGCATCGTACGTATTGGGGATAACAAAGGCGCACCTTATGCCTCTGATAACTTCTGGCAAATGGGTGATACTGGACCTTGTGGACCATGTTCTGAGATCTTTTATGATCACGGTGATCATATTTGGGGCGGCCGACCTGGTACACCAGAAGAGGACGGTGACCGTTTCATCGAAATCTGGAATAACGTTTTCATGCAATTTAATCGTCAAGCTGACGGAACCATGGAGCCACTTCCGAAACCATCTGTCGACACTGGCATGGGGTTAGAGCGTATTGCTGCAATAATGCAAGATGTACACTCAAACTATGAAATAGATATTTTTGATACTTTAATCAAAGCTACCGCTAAAGTAGTTGGGACTGACGATCTGAGTAATCAATCGCTACGAGTGGTGGCAGATCATATTCGTTCTTGCTCATTTTTAATCGTTGACGGCGTAATGCCTTCCAATGAAGGACGTGGTTATGTACTTCGTCGTATTATTCGCCGTGCCGTTAGACATGGCAATAAGTTAGGCGCTACGGGTTCCTATTTCTATAAGTTAGTCGGAGTGTTGGCTGACGTTATGGGAACCGCTGGAGAAGAACTAAAAAATCAGCAGGCTCTGGTTGAGAAAGTACTCAAAATTGAAGAAGAGAACTTTGGCCGAACGTTAGAGCGTGGCATGGTTATTCTCACTGAAGCACTTGATAACTTAGATGGTACAGTGCTTGATGGCGATACCGTATTCAAACTTTATGATACTTACGGCTTTCCAGCAGATTTAACCAACGATGTTGCTCGAGAGCGAGAGCTGACTATTGATGAAGCTGGTTTTGAAACGGCGATGAACGCACAACGTCAACGTGCACGTGAAGCGGGTCAGTTTGGTACCGATTACAATGATGTTATCAAAGTTGATTCAACTACTGAGTTTTCTGGTTATACCTCGACAAAAGAGAGTGCATCGGTTGAAGCTCTGTTTAGAGATGGAGATCCAGCTGAGTCGTTAACCGCAGGCGATAATGCGATTATCATCCTACAACAGACTCCTTTTTATGCTGAGTCTGGTGGTCAGGCTGGTGACAGTGGTGAAATCATCACAGAGTCGGGTAAATTTACCGTCAGCGATACTAAGAAAATTGGTAGCGCTATCGGTCATTATGGTGTTGTTTCTGAAGGCGTCATTGCCGTCGATGATAACGTCGAAGCAAAGGTAGATGAAACACGTCGACAAGCTACCATTTTAAACCATTCAGCAACACACCTTTTACACGCAGCACTACGCGAAGTACTTGGTGAACATGTGACACAGAAAGGCTCACTAGTTCGAGCTGAGAACCTGCGTTTTGACTTCTCTAACTTAGAAGCGGTCACCAATGAACAGCTACGTAATGTTGAACGTATGGTTAACCAACAGGTACGCCTTAATAACTCCATAGATACAGATATTATGGATATTGAAGCCGCAAAACAAAAAGGGGCGATGGCCCTGTTTGGCGAGAAATACGATGATGAAGTTAGAGTGCTGTCAATGGGTTCATTCTCTACTGAGCTGTGTGGCGGTATTCACGCGACAAGTACTGGTGACATTGGACTCTTCAAGATCACGTCTGAGAGTGGCATTGCGGCAGGCATTCGTCGAATTGAAGCCGTGACAGGTGAAGCTGCGCTGGATGCAATAGAAACACAAGAGCAACAAGGCGAAGCCAAACTTAATGACATGGTTTCTAAAGCCAAATCCCTTGAGAAAGAGATTCAGCAGCTGAAAGATAAGCTGGCCTCACAAGAGGGCGCAAGTCTGGCAAGTAAAGTGATTGATATTGCAGGTACGAAAGTACTGATTAGCCAACTAAACGGCGCAGAGAATAAAGCCCTACGCGGTATGGTCGATGAGCTTAAAAATCAACTAGGCAGCGCAATCATCTTATTGGGCAATGTTAACGATGACAAAGTGGGACTGATTGCCGGTGTCACCAAAGATCTCGTTGGCAAAGTGAAAGCAGGCGAGCTGGTTAATATGGTCGCTCAGCAAGTTGGTGGTAAAGGCGGAGGCCGTCCTGACATGGCTCAAGCAGGTGGTACAGATGCCAATGCACTGCCAGCGGCACTGTCAACGGTTGAGGCTTGGTTAACCGAACGCCTGTAGAAAGTTAATGTAAGTCATTAATTCATCATTTAGATTAGTGACTTATTCATTAATAAGGTCTGAGTAGTTTATTATATGGACTATTTATGTTACCAATAGACTACTGGATTGTGACCATTACGTTTTTAAAGAAAGCGTGAGTGGTCACAACAACAGCCTTAAGTGATTAATCATTAAATATATGGCTATCGGTAAGGCTAGAATCAGTAAAACGCTTTTTGCTGCGTGACTGAACATGAAATACTAATAATTAAGTGAGATAACTCAAGGAGCTCCAATGCTAATTTTGACACGCCGCGTAGGTGAAACATTAATGATCGGTGACGAAGTGACAGTAACCGTTTTGGGCGTTAAGGGTAACCAAGTACGCATCGGGGTAAATGCACCAAAAGAAGTTTCGGTACATAGAGAAGAAATTTACATGCGTATTCAAGCTGAAAAAGGCACAGCTACGACACCTTCTGGAAATTTTTAAGTCGAGGAAATTGAGTTAAAAAATTCAAGTTCGTCTGCTATTTGGCTTGTTTTTAGCTCAGATTGTTTGTTTCCTGTGCGAACGCACGTTTTTCGAGTGAAATTACCAAAAAAACGTTTGACATATTTTCGGTAAATCGTAATATGTGCCTCCGCAAGACGGTGAGGTGGCCGAGAGGCTGAAGGCGCTCCCCTGCTAAGGGAGTATGTGGTTTATCCCGCATCGAGGGTTCGAATCCCTCCCTCACCGCCATTCTTGCTCTCTACATTGTAAATAGAGATTTGTGCGCTAGTAGCTCAGCTGGATAGAGTACCTGGCTACGAACCAGGCGGTCGGAGGTTCGAATCCTCCCTGGCGCACCATTATTTTGAAAAGTAACACAGAAAGAGTAAAAACGGTGAGGTGGCCGAGAGGCTGAAGGCGCTCCCCTGCTAAGGGAGTATGTGGTTTATCCCGCATCGAGGGTTCGAATCCCTCCCTCACCGCCATTATTTAGGAATTATTGTGCGCTAGTAGCTCAGCTGGATAGAGTACCTGGCTACGAACCAGGCGGTCGGAGGTTCGAATCCTCCCTGGCGCACCATTTTTATATTGCACGACATTTATGTGGTGCAAACAATCAGAATTTATTGTGCGCTAGTAGCTCAGCTGGATAGAGTACCTGGCTACGAACCAGGCGGTCGGAGGTTCGAATCCTCCCTGGCGCACCATTTTTTCTCGTATCGCATTTATGCGGTGCAGACAATCAGAATTTATTGTGCGCTAGTAGCTCAGCTGGATAGAGTACCTGGCTACGAACCAGGCGGTCGGAGGTTCGAATCCTCCCTGGCGCACCATTTTTTCTAGTATAACCAAGTTGTTATACTGACATCGTATTTGTGCGCTAGTAGCTCAGCTGGATAGAGTACCTGGCTACGAACCAGGCGGTCGGAGGTTCGAATCCTCCCTGGCGCACCATTATTATGTACAGATAAGCCCAACTCGTTGAGTTGGGCTTTTTTGTATCCAAAATTCGATACTCCCTTGTCACACATACCTCTCCATCAATAAATAATACCTTTTACCCTTCAAAATGTTATGAAAATGTTTCCCGTTATTAATGATAAGTGACAACAGAACGCAATATGGCATCGAACCGCTTGTTTTGCTAAATCATGATGATTATTTGAAAATAGTGTGTTACTTTCGCGGTGTATAAATTAATTGGTCACAATGTTTTATATGAATTAAATTTTTCACCTTTTATT
>NZ_JAKJSQ010000120.1:0-5964 GCF_050337105.1 Aliivibrio kagoshimensis | reverse complement strand
TTATTATATTTTTCTCATACAATATTAAACGGTCAATAAGCGCTAAACTTACATAAAAACTACTTAGAGTGACGGAGAGTAACGGATGTTAACGTCTGAGAAAATTGTTCCAGTTTTACTTGAAAAAGTGTATCAATTAATCGAAAAAAAAATAGAACAGCCTAAGCAAGATTTAGTCAAAAAGTTAGCTCAACGACTTTTTGCAAATATCGCGAACGAAGACCTATTACAGAGAAATGAATCTGACCTATATGGTGCTGTTTTAAGTTTATGGCACCACTTGAATGAAGTTAAACCTGATGCGATTTCAGTTCGAGTTTTTAATCCGACACTCAGTCGAGATGGTTGGAAATCAACACACACTATTGTTGAAATTGTCACTCCTGACGGTCCTTTCCTTGTCGATTCTGTAAAAATGGCGCTGGTGCGTTTAGATACCCAGAGCCACTTGATGTTGAATGGCCCACACTGCTTTACCCGCGAAAATGATGTCATTGTAGATGTGTGCAGTGGTGGTGACACTTCGCAAACTCTGTTCCATGTTGAAGTGGATAGATTAAGCAGTAAGGAAGAGATGAAAGCACTCAAGCATGAACTTGAATGTGTGCTCATCGATGCTGAGTTGGTGGTTCGTGATTGGCAAGGAATGAGCGATAAGCTTGATTCCGTTATTGCTGAAGTGAAAAAAACCCCTGCATTAATTGAACAAGAACACATTACTGAAGTGGCTGAGTTCCTAAAGTGGATCAGTGAACATAACTTTACGTTAATGGGTTACAAACATTTTGACCTGGTTGCCATTGAAGGTGATTATGAGTTACGTCCTACTGAAGAGACTGGATTAGGGCTCTTTTCTGTGGCGTCTCGTGTGAGATTGTTGAAACTTTCAGAGCTTCCCGAATCTGCAAGATTTGAAGCTAAGAAGAATGATCTACTGATTCTGACCAAAGGCAATGTTAAGTCTCGAATTCATCGACCCGCTTACATCGATTACATCGGCATTAAACAGTTCGATAAGAGTGGAAAAGTGATTGGTGAACATCGATTTACCGGTCTGTATACATCATCTGTTTATAACCAGAGCATTTCTAATATTCCACTGATTTGCAACAAAGTGGAGCGGATCCTAGATTCAAGTCATTACGTTAATGGCTCCCATTCATGGAAAGCACTCAATAACATCTTAGAAAACTATCCTCGTGATGAGCTGTTTCAAGCAAGCGAAGATGAGATGCTGGATGTTGGTATGGGTGTGGTTCGAATGCAAGATCGTGACTTGCTGAGACTGTTTGTTCGTAAAGACCCATTTGGCCGTTTTTACTCTTGCATGGTGTATGTCAACAAAGAGCGCTATAACACCGAGCTGAGAACACAAACTCAAAAGATCTTTCAGCAGTACTTTGAATCTGACCAGCATGTGGAGTTTACAACATTCTTCTCAGAGAGCCCATTAGCGCGAACCCACTATTTAGTTCGTGTGGATAATAACAATAGCGATGTTGATGTGAAGACAATAGAGCAGAACTTAGTAGAAGCCGCTTCAACTTGGGATGACCGATTATCAGAAGCCGTTATTGCCAACCTTGGTGAGAGTAAAGGAACACCTGTTTCTAAACAGTATAAAAGAGCGTTCCCTCGTTCATATAAAGAGGAGATGTTACCAGGTTCAGCCGTTGCTGATATTGAGCGTCTTGAAATCTTAAGTGATGACAATAAACTCGGTATGCTTTTTTATCGTCCACAAGAAGAACAAAATAATTCTCGCCACGTAAAATTAAAACTGTTCCATCGAGATGAGCCAATTCATCTGTCTGATGTCATGCCTATGTTGGAAAACTTAGGATTACGCGTTATTGGCGAGTCACCGTATAAGATCGAAAGAGCAGATGGAACGGTTTTTTGGATCCTAGATTTCTCAATGCTTCATAATGGATCAACGGATGTGGATCTTAGAGAAGCACGTGATCGTTTCCAACAAGCGTTTGCTGCAGTATGGTCTGGTGATCTTGAGAGTGATGGATTTAACCGTTTAGTACTTGGCGCTGGTTTGATAGGCCGTGAAGTGACTATTTTACGTAGTTACGCTCGATATATGCGTCAAGTGGGTTTCCCATTTAGCCAAAACTATATTGAGGATACGCTATCCAGTCATCCGAAAATGACAAACCTATTGGTGTCACTCTTTATTAAGCGCTTTAGTCCAAGTGTAAAAGATACCGATAAACAGCAAGAGAAGATTGTTAACACCATCAATAAAGAGCTGGATAAAGTTGAAAGCCTAGATGACGATCGTATTATTCGTCGTTACATGGAGATGATGCTGGCAACGGTTCGAACCAACTATTTCCAAGTTGAAGATGGACAGCCTAAGCCGTGGTTAGCACTCAAATTGAAACCTGCGGAAATTCCAGAAATTCCTGCACCAGTTCCAGCGTTTGAAATTTTTGTTTATGCTCCAGATATTGAGGGTGTTCACCTTCGTGGTGGTAAAGTTGCTCGTGGTGGTTTGCGTTGGTCTGACCGTCAAGAAGATTTCAGAACAGAAGTACTTGGTTTGGTCAAAGCACAGCAAGTGAAAAACACCGTAATTGTACCGGTTGGTGCAAAAGGGGGATTCGTTTGTAAGCATCAACATCATTATACAACTCGAGATGCTATCTTCGCTGAAGGTCAACGTTGTTACCGTCGCTTCATTAGAGCACTATTGGATGTTTCTGATAACATTATTGATGGTGATATTGTAGCGCCTGTCAATGTGGTTCGACACGATGATGATGACCCATATTTGGTTGTTGCCGCTGATAAAGGAACGGCAACTTTCTCAGACCTTGCAAACGAAGTCGCTGGTCAGTATAACTTCTGGTTAGGGGATGCGTTTGCTTCTGGTGGCTCTAACGGTTATGACCATAAGCAGATGGGTATTACTGCGAAAGGCGGTTGGGAATCAGTGAAACGTCACTTTAGAGAGATGGATATTGATTGCCAGACTACCGACTTTACCTGTGCGGGTGTCGGAGACATGGCTGGGGATGTATTTGGTAATGGTATGTTGTTGTCAAAAAACATTCGATTACAAGCCGCGTTTAACCACATGCATATCTTTATCGATCCTACTCCTGATTCTGCTTCAAGTTGGATCGAGCGTGATCGCCTGTTCAATCTACCAAGATCAAGCTGGGAAGATTATGATAAATCGTTGATCTCAGCCGGTGGTGGCATTTTCTCTCGTCGTGTTAAGTCAATTAAATTAACCCCTGAAATGAAAAAGATGTTCAACACAACACGAGCATCGATGGCGCCAAATGATCTTATTAAAGAGATCTTAACGTTAGATGTCGATCTTATGTGGAACGGTGGGATCGGAACCTACTTTAAATCAGTCTCAGAAACGGATACGGATGTAGGGGATCGTGCAAATGATGCATTACGTATTAACGGCAAAGAGATCAAAGCTAAAGTGATCGGTGAAGGCGGTAACTTAGGCATGACTCAGCTTGCACGAATTGAGTACGCACTGCATGGTGGCCGAGTTAACACCGACTTTGTTGATAATGTTGGTGGCGTGGATTGCTCCGATAACGAAGTGAATATTAAGATCCTGATCAACAGTTTGGTGGTTAATGGCGATCTGACTTATAAGCAGAGAAATGAATTGTTAAGTCGTATGGAAGATGAAGTTGGTGATATCGTTCTTGAAGATGCATATTGCCAATCAGAGACCATTTCAGTGACTGAACATCAAGGTGTATCACTGGTTAAAGAGCAAGTTCGTTTTATTCACCACTTAGAAAAAACGGGTCAGTTGGATCGTGCACTGGAATACATCCCAGATGATGAAACTATCTCAGAGCGTGAAAAATTAGGTGTTGGTTTAACCAGACCTGAACTTTCTGTATTAGTGGCTTATGGGAAAATGGTGCTGAAAGAGCAGTTGGTGGTCGATGAAATCGCCAATAACCCATACCATGCCAAATTGTTACTGGATTACTTCCCTTCTGAGTTACAGCGTAACTATAGTGATGCGATGGACAAACACCCACTGAGAGCAGAAATCATTGCGACCTGTTTGGCCAATAGAATGGTTAATGAAATGGGCTGTAATTTTGTTATTCGCTTAACGGAAGAGACCGGTGCGGGTGTTGCGGCAATTTCTAATGCTTTTGCTGTTGCAAGAGAGGTCTTTGATTTTGAAGATATATTTAAACAGATTCGTCTGAGTGATAACAAATCGACCGCTGGTGCACAATATGACGCATTGTTTGCTGTAAGAAGAACGTTAAGACGTTTGACGCGATGGTTCTTAAGAAATTACAACAACCAGATCAACATAGAACAACTTATTGAACTCTACAAACCTACTGTGGCAACGATTCGAACTCAACTTGATGACTTCCTCGTTGATGAAGAAGTGTTAGAGCACAAAGAGCAAGCTCAAGTTCTCATTGATTCTGACTTTGATCCGGAAATTGCGAATATCGTGGCGAGACTGTCAAGTCTTTACTCGGCAATGGATATTTCAGATGGTGCGATTGAAACAGATAAAACAGTTGCAACCGCTGCCAAACTTTACTTCACTTTAGGTGACCGATTATCACTGCACTGGTTCTTAAAACAGATCAATGCGCAAAGTGTCGATAATCATTGGCAAGCTTTAGCAAGAGCAACATTCCGTGAAGAGCTCGATTGGCAGCAGCGTCAGCTGACCATATTAGTTCTAAAAACCATGGAAGAGGGCGACAGTTGTGAAGCGGCCATCGAAAATTGGTGCGATACGCATAAAGTAGCGATTGATAGATGGGAAACCATTTTGAAAGAGTTCAAGATTGGTAATGTGCATGAATTTGCAAAATTCTCCGTCGCAATGCGAGAATTAGTGTTATTAAATTTGAATTGTTCGGCAAATGAGTAAATAATACAGCCCCGTTAATCGGGGCTTTTTTTCGGAGGTACAATGCTTTATCGTATAGCCAGAGCTGGCATATTCAAACTTGATGCTGAGAAAGCACATGATCTTGCCATTCAAAACTTCACACGTTTCAATAACACGCCTTTGGATCTATTCTATCGTCAAAAATTAAATGATCACCCAGTCGAAGTGATGGGTTTGACATTTAAAAATGCCGTCGGCTTAGCGGCGGGACTAGATAAAAATGGAGAGTGTATTGACGCTTTCGGTGCCATGGGGTTTGGCTTCGTAGAGGTTGGCACTGTAACACCTCGTCCACAGTCTGGAAATGATAAGCCTAGACTTTTCCGCTTGATTCCAGCAGAAGGGATCATCAACCGAATGGGTTTCAATAACTTAGGGGTTGATAACTTAGTCGATAACGTTAAAAAATCGAATTATGATGGCATCATCGGCATTAATATTGGTAAAAACAAAGACACGCCGATTGAGAAGGGAAGTGAAGATTACTTAATCTGTATGGAGAAAGTATATCAACATGCCGGTTATATTGCCGTGAATATCTCTTCGCCAAACACTCCTGGCTTACGATCGCTACAATATGGTGAAGCTTTGGACCAACTTCTTGCTGAATTAAAACAAAAACAGCAAGAATTGAGTGAGAAATACAACAAATATGTACCGTTAGCCTTAAAGATCGCACCGGATCTTGAGGATCACGAAATTGTACAGATCTGCGAATCATTGATCCGCCATAAGATTGATGGGGTGATCGCTACCAACACGACACTGGATCGCAGTTTGGTAGAAGATATGGAACATGGTTTAGAAGCTGGGGGGCTAAGTGGCCGTCCGGTTCAAAGCCGTAGCACCGAAGTCGTTCGTCGATTATACCAAGAGCTGGGCGATCAAGTTCCTATTATTGGCGTAGGCGGTATTGATTCTTATGTTGCCGCTAAAGAAAAAATGATGGCGGGTGCTAAGTTAGTTCAGGTCTACACTGGCTTCATCTACAAAGGCCCTAATCTAATTAAAGATATCGTCAATAACATTTAGTT
>NZ_JAKJSQ010000119.1:0-6086 GCF_050337105.1 Aliivibrio kagoshimensis | reverse complement strand
CTCTAATTCACTCTTTAGCACGTATCTGGACAATTACGTGCTAGGGATTTCCTAAATTAGCAATTAATGAATTATTTTTTGTAAGGTAAATGTCTTCTGCTGAAATGCCTATTTACAGTGTGCACTTATGGCAAATCAAGTTGCATACGTACTTTTTTTATATCGCTCTTTTGATAGTGCGAGAACCATTAAACTATAGGATGCAAGTAAACCATTACCGCCAAAGTGTAAAAGATTAATGAGGTTCTACAGTACTAGAAATTTAGGTGTTGGTGGCAATTGGAAAGTGGTTTGTCTGGTATGCTTTTTTCTAAAGACTTCTCTACCTGAGTAATCATGGCCGATAAGATGAAATGTGTTCTTTCCTAAATCGATACCAATAACACGAATAGTAGTCATGATGGCCACCTGTATTTAATTGAGCCTAACAATGTTAAGTTTAGCGTGTGGGTGGGACATACCATCTTTTTAACGTGATACCGTGAGTTAGCAGTATTGTAACCAATACTGCTAACACTAAACGTTATTACTCCTTTACATAGCTATTTTGTTCGACTTCATGTGGTTTTATACTGAAGAAAATGGCATACAAGACAGGGATAATAACTAACGTCAACAATGTCGCGAAAGTAAGACCAAACACCAATACAACAGACATCGACTTAAAGAACGCATCGAAGAACAACGGGATAACCCCCAGGACTGTTGTTAATGCGCCCATGATGACTGGCCTCACACGGCTTGCCGCTGCATCGATAACGGCATCAAACCTTGGTTTACCTTCAGCAATTTCCAAATCGGTTTGATCCACCAAAACAATCGCATTTTTTATCAACAAACCAGACAATGACAATAAGCCTAAGATTGCCATGAACTCCATTGGGGTTCCTGTTGCAAGTAAACCTGCTGATACACCGATTAACGCCAGCGGAACCACAAGCCATATCACCACAGGTTGTTTTACTGTCCCAAACAAAATGAACACCACAATTACCATTGCCAACAAGCCAAGTGGAATGGTCGATGCTAGGTTTTCATTCGATTCTTTAGAATCACCATACTCTCCTCCCCACTCCAATTGATAACCATCTGGCAGAGGAATCGCTTCAATTTGAGGCCTTAATCGCTCAAATAAATCAGAGGTTAATTCATTCGGAATTGGGTCAGACTGAGCTCTGATCTCCCATTGGCGATTAACTCTTCTTACTAAACCATCGCGCCATACTGTGCGATAGCCGTCCGTCACTTGGCCAATAGGCACCGCATTACCTGTAACCGAACTGATAACTTGAATATTTTTAATGTCACTCACATCATGACTTTCAGGTTCGGGGGCACGAGTAATAATCGGGATTAACTCATCATTTTCACGATATGCACCAATATTTTTACCCGAGAAATTGGTTTCTAAAGCAGAGGCGAGGTCTTCACGAGAAACGCCAACTCTTTGCGCGGATTTTTCTGAATAAATCGGCTCAATAACGCTGATAGGCTGACGCCAGTTATCTTTAATTGATAGTGCCTTGCCATCAGCTGCCATAATGGCTTTCGCTTGGCTAGCTATATCTCTTAAGACATTCGTGTTTGGCCCACTGAATTTGGCTTGAATACGAGAACCGCCACCTGGTCCGAGAACAAACTTCCATACTTTACCTTGAGCATCAGGGAATGACTTATCAATATAGCTTTGAATATCAGTAAGCAACCCATCGATGATTCGGTAATCACTCGTTTTAACTAACAATTGTCCATAAGCCGAGTTCGGTGATTCTGGTGCATAGACCAACATAAACCGAGGAACGCCGCCACCAATGGAAGCTTGAACATCCTCAACGCCATCAAGGGATTGAATGTACTTGTTTAAGCGTTCAATATCATGCTTGGTCGTGTCCGCATCCGTGCCTTGCGGTAACCAATAATCCACAACAAACAACGGGGTTGTTGAAGCAGGAAAAAAACCAGGTTTGACGAACTGAAAACCCCACACAGAAACAAAGAACATGGCAACAACACCAACAACCACTAGGTAGCGCTGTTTCAGAGAAACAAGCAACAAACGTTTATACGCTTTGGTGAAACCGCTCTCTTTTTGTTTACCCTCTTCGACGACAGTTAACTCAGTAAATAACCAATGGCAAAATAGTGGTGTTAACGTAATGGCAAACAACCAACTAAACATCAAGGAAATCAAGATTACCCAAAATAGATGGCCGGTATATTCAGCTGTCGACCCTGGAGCAAAGCCAATTGGAGCAAACGCAATGATTCCTACCAACGTTCCGCCTAGTAGAGGCCAAATAGAACGCTGAACGATTTGCTTTGCTATCACCAGTTTCTTTGCCCCCGACTTCACGCCAACCAAAATCCCTTCAGTAACAACTATCGCGTTATCAACCATCATTCCTAGTGCAATGATTAACGCCCCCAACGAAATTCTGTGCATTGGAATAGCAACAAAGTTCATCGTCGCTAGCGTCGCAAAGATCGTAAGTAAAAGAATAGAACCGATCACCAATGCAGATTTGAAACCCATAAAAATGAACAGTGTTACAATAACGATCACCAGCGCCGCAATAACATTCACAACGAAATTGTCAACTGACGAATCAACTATATTTCCTTGGTGATAGAACTCATGCAGTTGAATACCTAACGGTCTTAGGTTTTCTGTTTCAGCAATTTTAAGATCGATCTCTTGACCAATTTGAACAATGTTGCTGCCCAAAATACCGGATACACCCACAGCAATGGCGGGCTGACCGTTATACAAAAACTCTTTTTCCGTCGGCTCTTGGAAACCACGCCAAACATTTGCGATATCTTTGAGGTAAATGAGTTTTCCGTCAGAATCCACTGAAATCATTAAATTACGAATAGAATCGATAGAATCAATGGCGGCAGTTGGGTCAATCATCAAACGCTTGCTACCCACTTTGACACTACCCGCGGAGACAACAGCATTTTGTTGGCTTAGCATATCAACAATGCTTGAAACAGACAGACCGAGCCTTTTTGCATTTTGCTTTGATATTTCTACGTAGATGGCTTCCTTTTTTAAGCCATCAAGAGAAACACGCGACACACCGTCTACCAGCAATAATGAACTTTGCAATGTTTTGGCGTATTTCTTAAGTTCAACATTTGAGTATCCATCGCCAGTTAGGAAATAGAGTAAGCCAAATACGTCACCAAAATCATCCGCGACATAAGGGGTTTGAGCCCCCGGCGGAAGGCTAGCAGTCGTATCACTGATTTTATTTCTGAGTTTATTCCAAACCAGTTGCAAATCACCTCGCGTTTTTGAGGCGTCGTATCTTACTTCAACATTAATCTCTGATTTTCCATAAGTTGATACGGAGTCAATGGTTTTCACTTCAGCGAGTTGTTGTATCGCTTTTTCCAAAGGAGCGGTAACTTCAAGAGCCACTTCGTGTGGGTTCGCTCCCGGATAATTCGTGACAATCACAGCTTGTCGAATGGTAAACTCGGGGTCTTCAAAACGGGCCATGTTTTGATACGCTTGCCAACCCCCTGCAATGGTTAACAAAATAACGATGACACTCAACACCGTATTCTTAATTGTAAATTCCGCTATATTCATTTCAATTCGCCTGTTCGTTGATCGCTTTTACAAACTGATTAGATAAGACTATTTCCACTCTCTTACCTTCATCCCTTCGTATAAGTAGGCAACACCTGCGCTTACTACCAACTCATCTTTTTCTAAACCTGACTCTGCAATTAAGGTATTACCGACGCCATCCGCAACCGTAATTTCACGTTTCGCCACCTTCATGCTCTGTTTATCGACAACCCATACATAAGTACCCTCGCTATCACTGGTAATGGCCGCTAACGGTAAAGTGATGTGACTGCCTGTACTTGGCGCACCGACGTGGACCTCTATGGTTCCGCTCATACCTGGAAGCACAAGCAAATTTTTTGGAGATTCAAATTCATAAGTCACTGAATACGTTTGCGTTGAAGTATCGGCTAAAAGGGTGGCTTCTTTGTATACCGCATGGATACTTGTTTCTGGTGCTACATCTAATGCAATGAATGAATCAATTGGACGTTTTTCAAACTGGCGCTTATAGAGTGTGGCTAGGTAGTCGGCAGGCAAGTCGATAGATGCTTCCAATTTTGTACCGCCAATGAATATAACGGCCGTTTTTCCCCCAGAAATCGACTGACCTTGATCGCTCATTTTACTTGCGATCACACCGTCAAACGGAGCCCTTAATACAGAATCGGTTAGCGCTTGCTTTGCCGCATTCAACTGTGCCCGACTTACATCCCTTGAAGTCACAAGCTCTTGAAACGCACTTTGAGAAATCGCTCTACTTTTTATAAGCTTACTCGCTCTTTGATACTCTATTTCAGCATTTTTATTTTGTGCTTTGGCTTTGTTTAAGCTATTAAGCAACTCGCGCTGATCGAGCTTTGCAATCACATCACCTTTTTTTAGAGCCTGCGCACTTTGCACATCAAATAGTTCTATTTTTCCGCCAAACGGGAAGCTCAATTCAACAAGCTGATTGTCTGTTACTACTGCAGGGAATTTAGTCACTTCAACGGTATTATCAATGCCCGTTAAAACCCACTTAACTGGGCGAACTTTTTGCTCAGTTTCTTGTACTACATTGTCGTTATTACACCCAAATAACGCGATGGTCGCGGTCAGAAGTACAAATGGGCGAACTATTCCTTTATGAATCATTAACCTTTCCTCATTGCCCTGAATAAGGCGCTTTAAATTACTATCCCCATGCGCTGGAATCATGGGCCTGCGGCGCTTGTTCTGCCATAATTTTCCTACGTTATCATAACCTCCCATAACATACACCAGCATAATGGAAACAAAACAACAAACAGCATACGACATCTATAAAAAGGTGCTTGGTAATAAAGACTAGTCAATAACGAAATGGGTCATTAAGTCCTCTCGCTAAGAACGTTAGAACAGGTAAGAAAGGCCAACGTTACCAATTACTGAAGTCGTACTTTCAAGAAGTGGGCTTTTCTCGATCTCGGAATCTAGATTTTCGTATCGAATACCACCTGTTAAACGCATCTTTTTTGATAGGTACATGTAACCAGATAGACCCACAAAATAACGGCCACTCCAATCAGGCTTGAACTCATTGAAGTTAGTTCTTGCCGCCTCAGAAACTGATACGCCGTAAAGGTGTTCATTTAGCTTGTCGCTGTTATATGAGTAACCAATAGCGGGGATAAGGCCAATTGCACCCATGTTTATATGATAGCTGTACTTAGCCTCTGCATACATGCCATTGTGAACAGAGCCAATATCCGTACCTATACCAGCGTGAAATTGACCCGCTTTGGTGTTAAGAACGTAAGCCACACCACCAAGAAAAGATGCGTCACGATCATCTAGCTTTTTAATATCTAGGTTGTCGGATTCACCGGCATCCAGCATTCGTGGATCATAAGTTACAGCCAAAATGATGTTGTTAGTAGAACCTTTAGCCGCTAGACGATAGCCCAGCTGTACACCCTCGATAAAGAAACGATCATTGTCATAGCTTACTAGTGGGAAAGGTGTCACTTCAGTATCACCGCCCTTGTAAACGTTTGGTGAGTAACTAGCCGTTAGGCCTAAACCAAATTCAGCATGAGCAGAAAAAGGGAGTAGAGTAGCCGCAGAGATTAAAATTAGTTTATTCATTATGTGCTCGTCATTTAAAGTGCAGTGAACGTTAAAAATGAGCGCATAATAACGGCACAGATTATAAAGGTCAATGTCTATTAATTAAAAAGATTCAAACCATTGCCTTAATCAATCGAAATTAAAGGCAAATAAATATTTTCAGTGTGAACCTCTGTATATACGAAGACGTATTTATTTGTATCTACATCTTGACCGAAAGGTAGAGTATTGATAAATTCCCAACAATAAAAGTGCATCGCACTTTAAGCGGGGGTGGGAATGAAAAATATTAAAGTTAGAAAAACAGGTAATTCACCCCTGATAACGATTCCCAAGGCAATTACTCAGGCATTAAAGCTGTCTAAAGGAAGCCAGGTAGAAATGACTATCAGATCAAGGAATAGATTAAGGA
>NZ_JAKJSQ010000118.1:0-6151 GCF_050337105.1 Aliivibrio kagoshimensis | reverse complement strand
CAAATAGATTGAAGAGTACATCGAAGATGCACTCAACATACAAGACACTTAAATGTGTTGTTTTATATTGAGAACTTTTAAAATTTAGTTTTCATTCAGCGTTACGTATAACGCTGATTGATTACTAGTCAGCTTTCCAAATTGTTAAAGAGCGTGTGAAACTATTCTCTAGGAATAACCACATCTAAATGTACTTAATTAAATACATTTAGATGTGGTGGAGCTATGCGGGATCGAACCGCAGACCTCTTCGCTGCCAGCGAAGCGCTCTCCCAGCTGAGCTATAGCCCCGTAACTTATCTAACCATGCAATGTGTGTGGACACTAAMAAACAAATRTATCTATCGTTAAGGAGGTGATCCAGCCCCAGGTTCCCCTAGGGCTACCTTGTTACGACTTCACCCCAGTCATGAACCACAAAGTGGTAAGCGTCCTCCCGAAGGTTAAACTACCTACTTCTTTTGCAGCCCACTCCCATGGTGTGACGGGCGGTGTGTACAAGGCCCGGGAACGTATTCACCGTAGCATTCTGATCTACGATTACTAGCGATTCCGACTTCATGGAGTCGAGTTGCAGACTCCAATCCGGACTACGACGCACTTTTTGGGATTCGCTCACTATCGCTAGCTTGCAGCCCTCTGTATGCGCCATTGTAGCACGTGTGTAGCCCTACTCGTAAGGGCCATGATGACTTGACGTCGTCCCCACCTTCCTCCGGTTTATCACCGGCAGTCTCCCTGGAGTTCCCACCATTAYGTGCTGGCAAACAAGGATAAGGGTTGCGCTCGTTGCGGGACTTAACCCAACATTTCACAACACGAGCTGACGACAGCCATGCAGCACCTGTCTCAGAGTTCCCGAAGGCACTAAGCTATCTCTAGCGAATTCTCTGGATGTCAAGAGTAGGTAAGGTTCTTCGCGTTGCATCGAATTAAACCACATGCTCCACCGCTTGTGCGGGCCCCCGTCAATTCATTTGAGTTTTAATCTTGCGACCGTACTCCCCAGGCGGTCTACTTAACGCGTTAGCTCCGAAAGCCACGGCTCAAGGCCACAACCTTCAAGTAGACATCGTTTACGGCGTGGACTACCGGGGTATCTAATCCCGTTTGCTCCCCACGCTTTCGCATCTGAGCGTCAGTCTTTGTCCAGGGGGCCGCCTTCGCCACTGGTATTCCTTCAGATCTCTACGCATTTCACCGCTACACCTGAAATTCTACCCCCCTCTACAAGACTCTAGTTTACCAGTTTCAAATGACTTTCCCAGGTTGAGCCCGGGGCTTTCACATCTGACTTAATAAACCGCCTGCATGCGCTTTACGCCCAGTAATTCCGATTAACGCTCGCTCCCTCCGTATTACCGCGGCTGCTGGCACGGAGTTAGCCGGAGCTTCTTCTGTCGCTAACGTCAAGCTAAGCAGATATTAACTACTTAACCTTCCTCACGACTGAAAGTACTTTACAACCCGAAGGCCTTCTTCATACACGCGGCATGGCTGCATCAGGGTTTCCCCCATTGTGCAATATTCCCCACTGCTGCCTCCCGTAGGAGTCTGGACCGTGTCTCAGTTCCAGTGTGGCTGATCATCCTCTCAGACCAGCTAGAGATCGTCGCCTTGGTGAGCCTTTACCCCACCAACTAGCTAATCTCACCTGGGCTAATCTTAACGCGCAAGGCCCGAAGGTCCCCTGCTTTACTCCGAAGAGGTTATGCGGTATTAGCTATCGTTTCCAATAGTTATCCCCCACATTAAGGTATATTCCCAGGCATTACTCACCCGTCCGCCGCTCGACGCCTGATAGCAAGCTATCATCGTTTCCGCCCGACTTGCATGTGTTAAGCCTGCCGCCAGCGTTCAATCTGAGCCATGATCAAACTCTTCAATTAAAGTTTTTTCATTGTTGYTTCTCTTGCTAAAAGAGAAAACAACGCTCAATGATTATTACTGATTTTGTTCAAACTTTCGTTTGAACGATTTGACTGTGTCAATAAGTCGAAACTYATTGATTAAGGCCACTCAGTTCATTGAGATTATTTTTTGATAATCYATTCACGAGTGCCCACACAAATTGCATGGTCAAATTGTTAAAGAGCTTTGACTTCAATGCCTTAGCGTTACCGCTGCAGCAAGTCAGGAGGCGTATATTACGCGATTCCTAGTGTCAGTCAAGATAAAATTTTGATTATTTTCACAATTCAAAACACTATATTGACTGCGCTCATTTTTTGAGCGAATAAAAGCCCGAACGTCTGTTCGGGCCATTATAAATTCAGAGCCTGGCGATGTCCTACTCTCACATGGGGAAACCCCACACTACCATCGGCGCTACTGCGTTTCACTTCTGAGTTCGGCAAGGGATCAGGTGGGTCCACAGCGCTAAGGTCGCCAAGCAAATTCTTACAATTCGGAAAGTTCTTAGCAATCGACTAAATCTTAAARTTTCTCAAAACACACTTAAGCGCTYATCTTATTTGAATCCGAACAAAACCACTTGGGTGTTGTATGGTTAAGCCTCACGGGCAATTAGTACCAGTTAGCTCAATGCCTCGCAGCACTTACACACCTGGCCTATCAACGTTGTAGTCTCCAACAACCCTTTAGGACGCTTAAAGCGTCAGGGATGACTCATCTCAGGGCTCGCTTCCCGCTTAGATGCTTTCAGCGGTTATCGATTCCGAACTTAGCTACCGGGCAATGCCATTGGCATGACAACCCGAACACCAGAGGTTCGTCCACTCCGGTCCTCTCGTACTAGGAGCAGCCCCCTTCAATCATCCAACGCCCACGGCAGATAGGGACCGAACTGTCTCACGACGTTCTAAACCCAGCTCGCGTACCACTTTAAATGGCGAACAGCCATACCCTTGGGACCGACTTCAGCCCCAGGATGTGATGAGCCGACATCGAGGTGCCAAACACCGCCGTCGATATGAACTCTTGGGCGGTATCAGCCTGTTATCCCCGGAGTACCTTTTATCCGTTGAGCGATGGCCCTTCCATTCAGAACCACCGGATCACTATGACCTACTTTCGTACCTGCTCGAATTGTCATTCTCGCAGTCAAGCGGGCTTATGCCATTGCACTAACCTCACGATGTCCAACCGTGATTAGCCCACCTTCGTGCTCCTCCGTTACTCTTTGGGAGGAGACCGCCCCAGTCAAACTACCCACCAGGCACTGTCCGCAATCCCGATAAGGGACCTACGTTAGAACATCAAGCATACAAGGGTGGTATTTCAAGGACGGCTCCATATGAGCTAGCGCCCATATATCAAAGCCTCCCACCTATCCTACACATGTAGGGTCAATGTTCAGTGCCAAGCTGTAGTAAAGGTTCACGGGGTCTTTCCGTCTAGCCGCGGGTACACTGCATCTTCACAGCGATTTCAATTTCACTGAGTCTCGGGTGGAGACAGCGTGGCCATCATTACGCCATTCGTGCAGGTCGGAACTTACCCGACAAGGAATTTCGCTACCTTAGGACCGTTATAGTTACGGCCGCCGTTTACCGGGGCTTCGATCAAGAGCTTCTACCGAAGTATAACCCCATCAATTAACCTTCCGGCACCGGGCAGGCGTCACACCGTATACGTCATCTTGCGATTTTGCACAGTGCTATGTTTTTAATAAACAGTTGCAGCCACCTGGTATCTGCGACTCCTAGCAGCTTAGAGAGCAAGTCTCATCACCGCCAAGAGCGTACCTTCTCCCGAAGTTACGGTACCATTTTGCCTAGTTCCTTCACCCGAGTTCTCTCAAGCGCCTTAGTATTCTCTACTCGACCACCTGTGTCGGTTTGGGGTACGATTTCTTATAACCTGAAGCTTAGAGGCTTTTCCTGGAAGTATGGCATCAATAGCTTCACTRCCGTAGYAGCTCGACATCAGGTCTCAGCCTAATGTATTCCCGGATTTGCCTAAGAATACAGCCTACACCTTTGAACCGGGACAACCATCGCCCGGCCTACCTAGCCTTCTCCGTCCCCCCATCGCAGTTATAATAAGTACGGGAATATTAACCCGTTTCCCATCGACTACGCCTTTCGGCCTCGCCTTAGGGGTCGACTTACCCTGCCCCGATTAACGTTGGACAGGAACCCTTGGTCTTCCGGCGAGGAGGTTTTTCACCCCCTTTAT
The DNA here is from genome assembly GCF_050337105.1 of Aliivibrio kagoshimensis. Classification (NCBI taxonomy): domain Bacteria; kingdom Pseudomonadati; phylum Pseudomonadota; class Gammaproteobacteria; order Vibrionales; family Vibrionaceae; genus Aliivibrio; species Aliivibrio kagoshimensis. Next base: position 2,011 of record NZ_JAKJSQ010000118.1, on the reverse strand, counting down.
CGTTACTCATGTCAGCATTCGCACTTCTGATACCTCCAGCAAACCTTACGATTCACCTTCAACGGCTTACAGAACGCTCCCCTACCCAGYACAATAAATTGCRCTGCCGCAGCTTCGGTGTATAGCTTAGCCCCGTTACATCTTCCGCGCAGGCCGACTCGACCAGTGAGCTATTACGCTTTCTTTAAATGATGGCTGCTTCTAAGCCAACATCCTGGCTGTCTGAGCCTTCCCACATCGTTTCCCACTTAGCTATAACTTTGGGACCTTAGCTGGCGGTCTGGGTTGTTTCCCTCTCCACGACGGACGTTAGCACCCGCCGTGTGTCTCCCGGATAGTACTTACTGGTATTCGGAGTTTGCAAAGGGTTGGTAAGTCGGGATGACCCCCTAGCCTTAACAGTGCTCTACCCCCAGTAGTATTCRTCCGAGGCTCTACCTAAATAGATTTCGGGGAGAACCAGCTATCTCCAGGTTTGATTGGCCTTTCACCCCTAGCCACAAGTCATCCGCTAATTTTTCAACATTAGTCGGTTCGGTCCTCCAGTAAGTGTTACCTCACCTTCAACCTGCCCATGGCTAGATCACCTGGTTTCGGGTCTAATCCTAGCAACTGTACGCCCAGTTAAGACTCGGTTTCCCTACGGCTCCCCTAAACGGTTAACCTTGCTACTAAAATTAAGTCGCTGACCCATTATACAAAAGGTACGCAGTCACATAACAAGTATGCTCCTACTGCTTGTACGTACACGGTTTCAGGTTCTATTTCACTCCCCTCACAGGGGTTCTTTTCGCCTTTCCCTCACGGTACTGGTTCACTATCGGTCAGTCAGTAGTATTTAGCCTTGGAGGATGGTCCCCCCATRTTCAAACAGGATATCACGTGTCCCGCCTTACTCGTTTTCACTCTAATTGCGYTGTCGGTTACGGGGCTATCACCCTGTATCGCTGTCCTTTCCAGAACATTCACCTAACGCTAAAARAGCTTAAGGGCTAATCCAATTTCGCTCGCCGCTACTTTCGGAATCTCGGTTGATTTCTCTTCCTCGGGGTACTTAGATGTTTCAGTTCCCCCGGTTTGCCTCACTGCGCTATGTATTCACGCAGCAATACTTGCTTATGCAAGTGGGTTTCCCCATTCGGAAATCGTAGACTCAAGTGGCTTTTACTGCCTAATCTACGCTTATCGCAAGTTAATACGTCCTTCATCGCCTCTGACTGCCAAGGCATCCACCGTGTACGCTTAGTCACTTAACCATACAACCCCAAAGGGTTTCGTATGGYAAACAACCAAGTCGAACACAAAAATATGTTCTTGGTTTTTTTTCGCCGGACTCAAATAGATTGAAGAGTACATCGAAGATGYACTCAACATACAAGACACTTAAATGTGTTGTTTTATATTGAGAACTTTTAAAATTTAGTTTTCATWCAGCGTTACGTATAACGCTGATTGATTACTAGTCAGCTTTCCAAATTGTTAAAGAGCGTGTGAATCATTCTCGAATGACCACGTCTAAAAATACTCACGTCAGTAAATACGTTTAGAGATGGTGGAGCTATGCGGGATCGAACCGCAGACCTCCTGCGTGCAAGGCAGGCGCTCTCCCAGCTGAGCTATAACCCCATCGAGTGTTTCTTTTTCGGACTGGTGGGTCTGAGTGGATTTGAACCACCGACCTCACCCTTATCAGGGGTGCGCTCTAACCAACTGAGCTACAGACCCAATCCGAGTATGAAAAGGTTTGGGAACCTTTTCTAAMCTCTCTTACTTTCTAACCATGCAATGTGTGTGGACACTAAYAAACAAATGTATCTATCGTTAAGGAGGTGATCCAGCCCCAGGTTCCCCTAGGGCTACCTTGTTACGACTTCACCCCAGTCATGAACCACAAAGTGGTAAGCGTCCTCCCGAAGGTTAAACTACCTACTTCTTTTGCAGCCCACTCCCATGGTGTGACGGGCGGTGTGTACAAGGCCCGGGAACGTATTCACCGTAGCATTCTGATCTT
>NZ_JAKJSQ010000117.1:0-6494 GCF_050337105.1 Aliivibrio kagoshimensis | reverse complement strand
ATATAATAATCTTAGATGGCGCGCATTCTAAAGGATGAATTGAGAGAAAACAACCAATTGTTCGAACTTTTGATCAAATCACGTTTCAAGATCAAGTTTTAATAAAAAAGCCGACATAAGTCGGCTTATTATCAAAAACTGTTGTCTTTCGTGCGGTTAACCTTTAAGGCCTTGTTTGCGCAAATATTCATCGTATGAGCCATGGAAGTCTTCTATTCCATCTTTAGTAATCTCAATAATACGGGTAGCGATAGAAGAAACAAACTGGCGATCATGAGAAACAAACAGCAATGTCCCTTTATAGTTTTCAAGCGCTAAGTTTAATGACTCAATCGATTCCATGTCCATATGGTTGGTTGGTTCATCCATTAACAAGATGTTTGATTTCTGCATGATCAATTTACCAAACAGCATGCGACCCTGCTCACCACCTGAGATCACTTTTACCGATTTCTTGATGTCATTCTGTGAGAACAGCATACGACCCAAAATTCCTCGAACAGTCTGTTCGTCGTCACCCTCTTGTTTCCACTGCCCCATCCACTCAAGAAGGTTTATATCTTCAGCAAAGTCATGGCTATGATCCTGAGCATAAACACCGATATTGTGGTTTTCAGACCACTTAACGATGCCTGACATAGGCTCCATGCTATTAGCTAGTGTATTCAATAGTGTCGATTTACCAATACCATTTTCACCAATAATTGCGATTCGCTCACCCACTTCTACCATCAGATTAACGCCGTTAATCAGGATGTTATCACCATAGCCTTGTACCAGTGATTCCACTTCCAATGCATTTCTGAACAGAGGTTTCTCTTGGTCAAAACGAATGAATGGAGATTGGCGGCTTGATGCTTTCACCTCAGTCAATTGAATTTTGTCTAATTGCTTTTGACGAGACGTGGCTTGTTTTGCTTTTGATGCATTCGCAGAGAAGCGACTCACAAAGGTTTGTAAATCTGCAATCTGGGCTTTTTTCTTCGCATTATCAGCTTGAAGTTGATCACGAGCTTGCTCTGCCGCTGTCATGTACTCATCATAGTTACCGTGGAACAGACGAAGTTCACCATAATCAAGGTCGGCCATGTGCGTACAAACACTGTTTAAGAAGTGACGGTCATGAGAGATGATAATCATCGTACAGTTACGTGCCAGAAGAATCTCTTCTAACCAGCTGATCGTGTGCATGTCCAGGTTGTTGGTTGGTTCATCAAGAAGCATGATATCAGGGTCTGCGAACAACACCTGAGCCAAAAGAACACGTACTTTTAAACCAGGAGCAACTTCACTCATCATTCCAAAATGTTGGTCTTCAGAAATACCCAAACCTAACAGTAGTTCTCCCGCACGAGCTTCTGCAGAGTACCCATCCATTTCAGCAAATTCAGTTTCTAAATCACCAACACGCATACCGTCTTCATCAGACATTTCTGGAAGTGAATAAATACGATCGCGTTCTTCCTTAATAGTCCACAGCTCTTTGTGTCCCATAATAACGGTATCAACAACGCTGTACTCTTCATAGGCAAACTGGTCTTGACCCAGCTTAGCAACACGTTCATTAGGATCCGTCGATACAACACCTGCTGATTGCTCTAGCTCACCGCCAAGAATCTTCATGAATGTGGATTTACCACAGCCATTTGCGCCGATAAGACCGTAACGGTTACCGTTGCCAAATTTAATGGAAATGTTTTCGAACAGAGGCTTATCGCCAAACTGCATAGTAATGTTAGCTGTTGAAATCAAGATTCAAATCCTAATAGTGTGATGAAGAATATAAAGTTAGGCGCAAGGGTACAGTTTGAAGCCTCTTCGAGCAAGTATAAGCGATAAAAAACAGTAATAATTCATCAACTATTTCCCTACTACATTTATAGATTGCTTATTGTTTGTTAGCCAATAAAATGTCTCTGTTATCACTCATTTTCTTAATGGCGTATCTATGGAACTGATTTTCTCTCTTCTGCAACAGCTTAGTGTCTATTTAGTTATTGCCTATCTGTTAAGCAAAACCCCACTATTTATGCCAATTACCACAGTTTCTGGCCAACTTTCGCAACGAATTGCCTGCTATGTTCTTTTCTCTCTCTTCTGCATTTTAGGCACCTATTTTGGTCTTACGATTGAAGATGCTATTGCCAATACGCGCGCCATTGGAGCCGTGATGGGAGGGTTACTAGGCGGGCCGCTTGTTGGGTTTGCGGTGGGACTCACCGGCGGAATTCATCGCTATTCAATGGGTGGTTTTACCGACGTCGCTTGTGCTATCTCAACCACTGCAGAAGGGTTAATTGGTGGCTTTGTTCACAGCTATTATGTACGCCGTGGTCAAGTTGATCAGATATTCAGACCTAGCATCGTGTTAGTGGTGACCCTCGTAGCCGAAGTCATGCAGATGGTCATTATACTGCTGGTTGCTAAACCCTTTGATCAAGCAGTGCACTTAGTGAGTGCCATTGCCTTGCCTATGGTTATCGCGAATTCCGTGGGAGCGGCGCTATTTATGAGCATAATTCAAGATAGAAAAACCATCTATGAGAAATACTCGGCCGCCTTTTCAAGTAAAGCATTAAAAATAGCACACCGTTCAGTGGGGATCATGAGTAGCGGTTTCAACCCAAAAACGGCGCAGCAAGTGGCTCAAATTATTTACGAAGAGACCGGTGTTGGCGCAGTCTCCATCACCGACCGAGAAAAAATCATGGCCTTCACTGGTATTGGCGATGATCATCATATTCCCGGCACCCTCATTTCATCAGACTATACCAAACAGGCCATTGAGGCGCAGAAAATAATCTATGCTGATGGTTATGAAATGCCTTACCAATGCTCATTACACCCAAAATGTAAATTGGGATCTGCACTGGTGATCCCTCTCGTTGGGGGTGAAAACGAAGTTCTAGGTACCATCAAGCTGTATGAACCTAAACAAAAGTTGTTCTCTTCAGTCAACATCAGTTTAGGCGAAGGGTTAGCCAAGCTCCTCTCAAACCAAATATTAACTGGCAGATACATCGAGCAGCAGACGCTATTAACTCAAGCTGAGTTGCGTTTATTGCAAGCACAGGTGAACCCTCATTTTCTGTTTAACGCCCTCAACACCATTAATGCCGTCATCCGCAAAGATCCTGATAAGGCCAGGAGTTTGATTCAACATCTGTCACAATTTTTCCGACGAAATTTGAAACAGAACATTGAGAGCGTCACCATTGATGAAGAGCTAAAGCATGTTAACGCCTACCTAGAAATTGAGCTAGCAAGGTTCTCTGATAGGTTGTCGATTACCTTTGATATTGATCCACAACTGCTCTCTCTTCAGGTACCAACATTTACACTGCAACCCTTGGTGGAAAATGCAGTTAAACATGGAACCTCTACACTGTTGAGCAATGGGATTATCAGTATTAATGGCTTTATCGAGGGGGAGGCGGTCATCTTGCAGGTTAAAGATAATGCAGGAAACTACACCGCACCTGCTGATGAGTCAGGCTTAGGATTGAAAATTGTCGATAAACGTATCAAGAATCAGTTTGGACAACGTTGGGGGTTAACAATGCACAGCATTGAACATCAATCCACAACAGCAACTATCTCAATGCCATTGAAAAAAGAGGGAGAAAACAGTGATTAAAGCGATGGTCATAGATGACGAGCTGTATGCCCGAGATGAATTAATTGAACTACTCAAAGAGAGTGGCCAAATCGATGTTATTGCTAGTTGCAGTAACGCTATTGATGGCTTAAAGCAGCTCAATACGTTAAAGCCTGAGGTTCTTTTTTTAGACATTCAAATGCCACAAGTCACTGGTTTAGAGATGCTCAGTATGCTCGATCCTGACACCATGCCAAAGATTGTCTTTGTTACGGCTTATGATGAGTTTGCATTAAAAGCTTTTGAAGATAATGCGTTTGACTATCTACTCAAACCTGTAGAAGCGGAGCGGTTAAACAAAACGTTACTCCGCTTACAGCGTGAACAGAAGCCTCATGATTTCTCCCCTCTCTCTTCTGAACAGTTGGAGTTGATCCCGTGTAGTGGTCATAACCGTTTTACCCTGTTAACCCCTAAAGATATTGAAATCGCTTTCGTCAATATTTCTGGCGTCCATGTTGCCAGTGGTAACACCATTTCAACCACACAATTAACCTTAAAAGTGCTTGAGGAGAAAACGTCGTTGATTCGTTGCCATCGTCAGTATTTGATCCAACCGACAGCGATTACTGAAATCAAACTGTTAGAGAACGGGTTGGCAGAAATCACCACCACCCACGGTCATATCGCCCCCGTAAGCCGTCGCTATCTTAAAGAGTTAAAAGACCGATTTGGGCTACATTAACCATTTTATAAAACCACTCAGGCTGTTCACCGACCACTTAAGTGGCTATTTAACCACTCAATGCTTTCCTAGATGATCGTTTTATCCCTCCATTTACAATGGTAATAACTTACTAAAATGGACGGATAAAATTATGGCGTGGTTTCTCCTTTGTGTTGCAGCCCTACTCGGTGGATACTTCATCTATGGCGCAATCGTAGAAAAAATATTTGGTATTAACGAGCAGCGTAAAACACCTGCATTTACCAAACAAGATGGCGTTGACTTTGTGCCAATGTCGAACAAAAAAGTATACTTAGTTCAACTACTCAATATCGCTGGTGTCGGTCCAATTTTCGGCCCAATCATGGGTGCCCTTTACGGTCCAGCGGCTATGTTGTGGATTGTTCTGGGTTGTGTGTTTGCTGGCGCAGTACATGACTACTTTTCTGGTATGTTATCGATTCGAAATGGCGGTGCTTCCGTACCGACCATTACAGGTCGATATTTAGGCCAAGGTGCTAAGCACTTCATGAACATTTTCGCGATTGTATTACTCCTTCTGGTTGGCGTGGTCTTTGTATCAGCACCAGCAGGCATGATCACAACCTTAGTTAATGAACAGACTGGTTTTAATCTCTCAATGACCACCATGGTTGTTATCATTTTCGCTTACTACATCATCGCCACCATTGTGCCAGTCGATAAAATTATTGGTCGTTTCTATCCACTATTTGGTGCGTTATTAATTTTCATGTCAGTTGGCCTTATCACTGCAGTTGCCTTTTCAAGCGAATACACTCTGCTTGGTGGTTACGAGATGAGTCAGATGTTTACCAACATGAACCCTAATAATCTACCACTGTGGCCTGCGCTGTTCATCACTATCGCTTGTGGTGCTATCTCTGGATTCCACGCTACTCAGTCACCACTAATGGCTCGCTGCATCGAAAACGAGAAGAACGGTCGTTTTGTGTTTTACGGTGCCATGATCGGTGAAGGTATTATCGCCCTTATCTGGTGTGCGTTAGCTCTATCATTCTTTGGCTCTGTTGACTCACTGGCTGACGCTGTCGCCAATGGCGGACCTGGTAATGTGGTATACAGCTCGTCATTTGGTCTATTGGGTGTATTTGGTGGTATCTTAGCTTTCTTAGGTGTGGTGATTCTTCCTATCACATCAGGTGATACGGCGTTCCGTTCAAGCCGTCTTATCCTGGCTGAGTATTTCAATATGGATCAGAAGCCGATTAAGAACCGCTTAATGATGGCTCTACCGCTATTCCTTCTTGGTGCAATACTGACTCAGGTTGATTTTGGTATTATCTGGCGCTACTTCGGTTTTGCTAACCAGACGACTGCCGTCATGATGTTGTGGACAGCGTCTGCTTATCTACTTCGCTTCAATAAGTTCCACTGGATCACTACGATTCCAGCCATGTTCATGACCACAGTGTGCATCACGTTCATCTTAAACAACAGTCAACTTGGCTTTGGACTACCGATGAGCACCTCTACCCTAGTCGGTATGATTGCCACACTGTTCATTACCGGTTACGTGATAAAACGCTCCAAAGGGAAAGGCGATACAGAACTTTCTGATGAGGGTGATGAGAAGAGCAAACTAGAAACGGCATAAACCCGTGACATAAAAAGAGCCAGCATGTGAACATGCTGGCTTTTTTATTATCAAATTTTCTGGCACTTAATGCAGTTTTAGGTTCGGTCTTAAGACTCGATTTATTCGGCCGACTAACTTCGTTAATCCCGTTTTAATCACTCCGTGCAGAGCGATCAAATGCATTCGATAGAGAGACTTCGAGCTTGGTTACGACAGTGCTCTAATGACTGCTTGAGGGTCTTTAGCAAGAACATTTAGTAAAACCAAAGCTGGACCTCTTGGTGTTCTATCACCACGCTCCCAATGACGCAACGTACCCAAACTAATTCCAAAGGTAGAGGCAAATTCAGCCTGTGTCATAGCGACATTATTACGCACAGCTTTTACATCTACAGGATCAAACTTGTGGACTGTAGCCTTTTTAGTTTTGCCTTCTGCAAACTCTATGGCTTCCATTAGACCTTGTTGGATACTTTCAAATGCATTAGTCATGATTGACTCCTGTAACTGACTGCAAGTATTTTGGTTAATTTACTAAGAATATTACATTC
>NZ_JAKJSQ010000116.1:0-6575 GCF_050337105.1 Aliivibrio kagoshimensis | reverse complement strand
ATTTTTTCAATTAACTTCCATAATCTAAACTTAATTTTTCTTTCTAAAGTATTAAAATCTCCTGGTGGATACCCAAGTAAATAATCAAATAGAACCTTTTGGCTCTTAGCCACATGTATTTCTGGAGCTAACCAAATAATACGCGAAAAACCATATTCTTGAGCTAATCGAGAGAATTTTTTCATAAATGATTTAACATCAAAGTCTTTCGGGCTATGAATGTAAAAAAATGGTGCCCCATTAAGCTTCTGATATCGGTCATCTTTGAAGTGCTCAATTGCATCTAGCATAAGTTCATCATAAAATTCACTATCATATTGCTGTTCCCGAATGATCACCTTGTCATTCCCGACCCAACTTTTAGTCCAATTACAGTTAACCCAACTAATGTAATAGCCAATATCAATATCTTTGTTTTTTCGGAGGATTTCAATCGGTTCCTCTAATGCTCGGTCTCCCTTTCCAAACCAATAATGATAAATAGCAAACCCATCCACATTATTATCTCTAGCAAGTTGAGCTTGTTTTCTTATAACATCAGGATCGGTTAAATTATAACGGCCAAGTTCAGTAGAAGCGATTGGTTGAACATGGTGTTCAAAAAGAGGTTTTGCCCCATAAGTAGTCACCCAATCAGTAAACCCCTCCTCCCAAAACTCATCATTTGCATTACATGGATGGAATTGAGGGAGGTAGAAAGCATATGTTTTTGTATCCGTCTTTAACATTAAATTAACCTAATAAAGTTCATATTTTCTATTCCTAATTTAAGGTTTCGAACTAGTTTAATCAAAAATTAACTTAATTTCATCCATACTAAAATTTACAGGATGATTACTTAACCTTTCAGTATTAACACTATTAATTAAATTTTCTGTTTCTGCTTCAGACAAACTAACGCATCCAGATAAACAAGGTTCCAAACCCGCAGCAATCATATAGTCACTGAATAAATCAGAAGCTTCCTTCCCATTACTAACATTTAAAAAAGAGTATAATTCATTCATTAAAATCTTAAGATCAACCAAGCCATCTCGAGTTGCACTTCCCATATTGGCTTCGAACATATTTTTAATACATAGGGCCACTGCGTGGCCATGTGGAATGTTATATTTAGCAGTAAGCGTATATGATAATGCGTGTGCGGCAGTCGTTTTTGTAATATTTATGGCCTTTCCAGCTAAATTTGCAGCTATAGAAAGCTCATTGGATACAGACACATCACCTAATAAATATTTCGACAAATTTTTCCTAATGATAATAATCGCTTCTTTAGCAAAGCGTTTACTTTCCATCGTAGACGCAACACTCCAATATGATTCAACTGCTTGAGATAGTGCATCCAAACAAGCTGAACCTTTCACTTTCCTAGGTAAAGTATCAGACAAACTTCCATCAAGTAAGTAAATATCAGGTAAAATAGATTCATGAGCGACTGAGTGTTTTTGCCCGTTGATATAAAGTACAGCAAAATGTGTGGACTCACTTCCAGTGCCAAAAGTTGAAGGAATCACTACTAATTCAATAGACCCTATATCTATAACTTTTGGAGGTGCAATTTCATTACCATCAAGCGATGTCTTGGCATAATATTTAACTAACTTAGCAAGATCTATCGCACTCCCTCCACCGATGGCGATGATTAATGTTGAGTCACATTTCACAAAAGCATCTTTAGCTTTAATTAAATCTTCTAATGATGGGTTTTCTGTAAAATCAGAGAACCTAACATAGGAGGTATGATTTCCTAATGATAATCGACGAGAAATGTTTGCCAATTCAAATGTTTTTCCTGAAACAAAAAACACATGACCATCATGGCCATGTATTTTCTCAGAAAGCTCATTATATGAGATCTCTTGCTGCAAGGTTAACCCCTATTAAGTTTATTCATAAACATAGATTTATTTTCAACCGGACTTGACGTAGGGCGACCTAAATCCGCTCTATTACCTCTATCTACAAGTATTTCTAAAAAAGCTGGTCCATCTATACTTTTCAGCTGTTCAATTTTCTCAGTTAATTCAACATTATTAGCAACCTCGATCATATTATAACCGCAAGCATGTGCAATAGACGAAAGACTAACCTCTTGTCCGACGGTTGGTTGCCCACCTACTGAATCATGTGCGCCATTATTCAAAATAATATGCTTGAAATTTTTTAAGTTGCTTTGTCCAGAAATAGCTAAAGCCCCTAAGTGCATTAAAGCGGCACCGTCACCATCAATACATATGATTTGTTTTTTTGGTGATGAAAGCGCAATACCTACAGCAATTTGAGACGCATGTCCCATGCCACCAACTGTAAGAAAATCATTTGAATGATCTTGTCCTAACGTTTTTCTATATTCAAAAAGCTCTCTTGAAGCCATACCCGTGGTTGAAACAATAAAGTCTTTATCTTCAATACAATCAACAATTTTTTTTATCGCATCTTCACGATTATTATTATAGCAATTTACATTTGCTCCACACTCACTAGTATAAGAAGAAAATGTATTTTTCTTTACAACTAGAGCCACTGGCTTTGACTTCTCGATAGCAATAGCATGCAATTTACTTAAGATCTGCTCTAGTTCTTTTTCACTTTCTTCACCGTCGATTACCTCATAGTCAATGTCCATTACTTTTAGTAACGACAACGTAAGCTTTCCTTGCTTGACATGTTGCGGTTCATCTTTTTTGCTAGGCTCCCCTCTCCAACCAATAACAAGCAACATTGGTATTGAATAAACATCACTATCAGCTAAAGACAAAATTGGGTTAACCGTATTTCCGATCCCCGAATTTTGCATATAAACAACGGGGACTGAATTAGTAGCTAGGTGATGTCCTACAGCCAAGCCTATAGCTCCCCCCTCGTTAACCGCAAGAATATGTTCATTCCTAGTAGAGTTATCAGTTATATATGCACAGATATCTTTAAGCAATGAGTCTGGAACACCGGTAAAAAAGGAAACTCCCAACCTTTTTAACGAATTATAAAAATGCTTAGGGTTAATCATTATTTTGTACCTGGAATCAGTTCTAATATTTCTTTAATTGAAAGTAATGATGACTCAGCTTCAAGGCTACGGTCACATTCCAAAATTGATTCAGCAACCATCTTCATTCCTGGATATGCAGCCCTTAGCATATGATTGGCATAAATAACAACATTGATACCAGCTTGACCAAGTTCTTTAGCAGTTATTTGATTATAGCTCGTCGGAACAACAATTATTGGAATGGAAGGTGCAAACGTTTTTAACTTCTCACAAAACTCAAGTATCTCAGACGCAGATTTTTTGCGAGAGTGAATCATGATACCATCAGTACCAGCACCTATATAAGCTTCTGCTCTAGCCAAAGCGTCATTCATTCCTTTGTCAAGAATAAGACTTTCGATACGTGAAATGACCATAAAGTCATCAGTAACTTGTGCTGCTTTTCCTGCTTTTATTTTATCACAAAAATTTTCAATACTATCTTGCGTTTGTGCTACATCAGTACCAAACAGTGAGTTTTTTTTCAAACCTGTTTTATCTTCAATAATCACAGCTGAAATTCCCGTACGTTCGAGTGTTCGAACAGTAAATGCAAAATGTTCAGGGATTCCCCCTGTATCTGCGTCATAGATCATCGGCTTAGTTGTAACTTCAAAGATTTCATTTATCGTATTGATTCGAGTTGAAACATCAACAGCTTCAATATCAGGCTTACCTTTTGATGTTGAATCAGTTAGGGAGCTGCTCCACATTCCATCAAACTCTACGCCTTTAGAAGATTTTACTGTTTCAGCAATCAAACCACTTAATGCGTTATGGGATTCTAAGATTCTAACTACTGGCTTAGCATCAATTAATCTACGTAAGCGTGCTCTTCTAATATCAGGTGTTGTTCCTATTTCTTTAACAGAACGATTAAGTTGTGTTGAAGAAATACCAGGCGTGTATGGGATTTCAATTAATTTCCCCGACCAAGATTCTATGCATTCAATAACTTGCATTCGAGTTTCTCTTTGAACACCTTCTTTCCAGTCATCCCCGTGCACTACATAATTAGGCTTTAATACTATTAAGTTTGTACGATAATCAAGAGTTTCCTGTGGCACTACAGAAACAACACCTTTTATATTTTCAACAACTTCTTTTCTTTGATCGTAAGTCATATATGGTAAGCGCTTGTAACTTGCTATTGCTTTATCCGTAAGTAAGCCAACAGTTACATCCCCTAACTTCGCCGCTTCCTTTAATATATTTATATGACCTGGATGTAATAAATCAGCACTCATCCCAACATATACTGTTTCTTTGTTCATAATCAAGCCTTAACCTCTATCAAATTTACATTCATATTTATATTTATATTTTCTTAATTTCATTTATCAAGTGGTTCATACTACCATTGTCAAATATTTTATCTTTCAATAACTTTCTTTGTATCGAATAATCAATATCTCCAGACTCCACCTTTAGAATTGCAGCTGGAATATTATTCAAGTTGTCCAGCTTCATACCTGGGGTGAATTCATTATAATCAAAAATCAAACCTCTATCTYCATTGGAGTAATAATCAAGATCGTATGCAAAAAAGAGGATCTCCTTGTTCATAAATAAAAAATCAAAATAAACTGATGAATAATCAGTAATCAATATATCTGTTTTCTTTAATAATGGATATATATCAAAATCAGAATTTAAATTAACAACTCCTGTTTCACTCTCGAACGATGAATCTAAGCTCGTGTTATCAGCAGCGTGGAATTTTGATATAAACACATACCCCATAGATTTTAGATCATCTACAAGAGATTTTATTTTTTTTCGGTCAGTTGTACCCAAAAATTGCAGCTCGCGATTATCTCTAAAAGTGGGTAAATACAAAATAATCTTCATGTCTTTGTAAGATAACATCGACTCATCTTCTATTACATCAATATTCCCTGAAAGATATTCATTCCTTGGATATACACTCTGTATACAACGCTTCTCAGGTATTTCAAAAGCTTTAGATAGGGTATCTTTAGATAGGTCAGAAGTTGTTAATATATAGCGATTCTTATAACACAATATATATTCTTTAAAAAAGTTCCTTAAGAAAGCAAGGCTTTCGTTTTTAGGAAGACCTCTTAATGCATAAACTTTTTTAAGTGGAAATGCGTGCCATAAATTCACATAAATTCCACCAAGAGAAAGAGGGTAATTAATATCCTCTCCTAAACTTTGATCATAAATGAATACACCTGAAGTTAAATGAGCCCATATGGATTTCAAAGACCAAAAATATGAACAGGGGATATTTCTTTTTTGTAATTCTTGATAAACAACCGTACTTTTTGTTACGAAAATGAAATCTACTTCATCGTTATTGGTCTTCATGAATTCACAAAAATATTTAGAGTTATCTAAATATCGTGTTCCGAACCATGAGCCTATAACCCATTTTTTTTTATTCCTAATAACAAAAAATGTCATCAAACGGAACAACAACAAAATTAATATATTAAATTTATTCAATTTCTACTCTCTTGTATGTTTTGTTATTAATAAAATACACCAAYATTTATTTTATTAATGAAAGATAAAAATCAATAGCATCTTCTGGTTTTCCAATATTAGCATTCAAAAAATTCAGTCTGGCATTTTGTGTAGATTCAGTGTACCACCACTTTTCAATTGAATTTTTCTCTACTAACTCWTTTACAAATTCAGCTGCATCTTCAAACGAAGTTTGGCATATGCCACAAGAAACCAGATCATCAAAAAAGTCTTCATTTCCTTGACTTAAAAAGAAAGTATCCCTATCCCAAAAAAAGACTGTAGGAATATTCATTATTAATGATTCCAAATGAGCAGTAGAAATATAATCTACAATAACCAACCTACTTTTCTTCATCATGATTTTTGAACTATACTTAAAGTCGTCAATTAGAGCTCTATTATTTAGCACCTTAGCAACTTCATCTTCTTTGTTCAAAGCTTTCCAACTAGATTTTACAGGATAAGGTCTGTAAACGAATTCAGATAATACACATTCGTTTAAGCTATTAAAAAAGCCACATACAAACTTTATATGTAAGTGTCCGGCACTTGCAGCATATGAGTATGCAGTACAAAACTCTGGTATTTTAACGTTGGTAGTACTAGATATATATAATACATTAAATTCATTTTCATAACTGCCCTTTAAATTAAAATCATAAAGAGATGCTCCTTTTTTTATATTATCCCCTTCCCAGCCCAAAGAGTAATAAATGTCAACTAACCTTGCTTGTAATCCTACACTTTCACCGAGCACATGGTGATATAAACAATTATGTTCATTATAAATATGCTTAACATCGTTTTTTTCTTTTGCAATCGCTAATAAAAAAGCAACATTCGAATTTCCAATCCAAGATTCCGATATTATGAATTCAAGATTTTTATATTTACTTAAAAAAACTGAGCACTCATTGAAGTTTAATTTAAAATCCTCGAGAAGATACGTAGGAAAATTATAAAAGGCACTATGGTAAATGAACTCATCAAATTCATCATCGATATTAGTAAATAAAGTCTGCAGCCTACCTCTTAACATCTTGTCTATAAC
>NZ_JAKJSQ010000115.1:0-6726 GCF_050337105.1 Aliivibrio kagoshimensis | reverse complement strand
GGATATAATGGCGCAAAGCGCACCAAATACTTTAATCTTAAATGATATTTTGTTCATAACACTCGACTTCCTCTGCCCAAAAACTGCTCATTGCATCGTTATTCAGTAACAATATTTAATGAGACCATTATATCTATTTGCTTAGTACCAAATCGGCTGGTTACACAAAAAATAAAGGCAGATCACTAAATAAAAATGGTTTTAAAGGTTTTTATTGAGAAAGTTTAATGTTAACTATTGATTATTAATAATAATTTATATATTTATTATAAATTACAAAACTTAATAATAAGAGGTTTACGGGAAGGTAGTATTGAAAAAGCGACCCCCTTAACAGAAAATGATGTCACTTTTTCTCTATGTAAATAAGTGTATTAGGCAGATACCTTCGAGACGAGATCAAGCCAAATAGCATTAACAATTTGTTGATCAGCAGGAGTCAGTTCTGATTTAGCATCATGAAGGCTTTGCACTATTTTCTGAGTGAACACGGTAAATTCCGTAATTTCATTCGCTTCACAGTCTGCCGCTGATAATGAAATGTGTCCGCGTAAATAACCACCAGCAAAGAGTTCATCATCAGATGCTGTCGCAACTTGTTGATCAATAAGTTCTAACAGCTGTTCTTCATATTGCACAATCATTTTAGTTACTACCTTCTTTATTCAGGACTACGAGTCTAATGCTTTGGTTGTTTTTAATTTACGGTCTTGTGAGCCCGCTACATCATCTTTAACGATGAGAGTATAAAGCAAATCAAGAACAAAAAGTTGAGATATTTTGGTTCCAATTGAATCCCCCTGTAAATGCCCTTGACGGTTCCCATTCACTAACACAAAGTCAGCTTGCGCGGCTATCGCTGAGCGAGGATTATGAGTTAATGCAACCGTTGTTGCCCCAGACTCTCTGGCTAACCTAAGCGCTTTGGTCGTCTCGACTGAGCTTCCTGAATGGCTTAACCCAATAGCTAAGTCCCCTTTTTGCAGCAACGAGGCTTTCATATACATAAAGTGGTTATTATTCAGCGCATCAACATTAAAGCCGATTCGCATAAACTTATTCTTCGCCTCTTCAGCGGTAATTCCTGATGAACCTATACCAAAAAAGTAGATCCCTTTCCCCTGTTTAATGGCCTGAGCAACCTGCTCTAAGGTGGAAAAATTGAGTAAGCTGAGGGTTTCAGATAGAACATTATCAATCGTATTTTGCAGCTTTTGCCCAATGAGTTCTGCGCTGTCATTTTGAGCAATATCGGTATCAAGAATCGAACGTTCATTCTGTTGACTGGTGGAGATCTCAATGGCCAGTTCCATTTTGAACTGTTGGAAACCTTTAAACCCTAAAGTTCGGCAAAAGCGAATGATCGTGGCTTCGCCAACATTAACCGCTTGAGAGAGTTCTGCAATAGAGAGCTTGGTCACTTGTTGTGAGTTGGCTATCACATAGTCTGATATCCTTTTTTCTGAAGGGGTCAAACTATCACGTAAGCTACTCATCGTGACAATCACCTTCCTGCTCTTCCCTAATGCACTGCTGCTCATTTTAATTCTCTCTATTTAGACACTGCGGTAAATCTTACACCATGCATTGACTTTGTGAAGTAAAACTCCATTATTTCGATAACCCACTGGCTGTGCCTAGGATCACAGTTTCACTTTTTTATGCTACCAATCACTATTAATCTATTGCCTCAGGTGCCTCCGCTCCATAATATAAGCTAAACTCCACAAATAAACACAATGATGAAGTTTTACTTCTATTTAAATGCTTACTAAGGAACCATAATGGAAAAGCTCACTGGATTAATTGCCGCACCGCATACCCCGTTTTCCGCTGATGGCTCTGTCAATTACTCAGAAATTGAGAAAATTGCCTGCCATTTAATTAACGATAACGTAAACGGTATCTATATTTGTGGTACCACAGGTGAAGGTATTCACTGCTCTGTGGATGAGCGTAAAAAGATTGCTGAAACGTGGGTTGCCGCTTCTAAAGGCGCACTTAAGATCACGGTACATACAGGTGCATTGAGCATTGTCGATACCCTTGAGCTTACTCGCCATGCGGACACCCTCGATATTTTTGCCACTTCCGCTATTGGACCTTGCTTCTTTAAGCCAGGCTCCGTAGATGATCTTATTGATTACTGCGCTGAAGTTGCTGCTGCTGCCCCTTCGAAAGGCTTTTACTACTACCACTCAGGCATGTCCGGCGTAAACTTGGATATGGAGCAGTTTTTGATTAAAGCTGAATCAAGAATTCCAAATCTCTTCGGTATTAAATTTAACAGTGGTGATCTCTACGAATATCAGCGCTGCCTACGAGCATGTGACGGGAAGTTTGATATCCCATTTGGTGTGGATGAGTTCCTACCGGCCGCACTCGCCGTAGGCGCAATCGGAGCAGTTGGCAGTACGTATAACTATGCGGCTCCGCAATTCCATAAAATCATTGAGGACTTCAATCAAGGTAAGCATCAACAGGTCATCAAAGGCATGGATAATGTGATTGCACTGATTCGTGTCTTGGTAGAATTCGGTGGTGTCGCGGCAGGTAAAGCGGCCATGGGTCTGCATGATATTGATGCTGGGGATCCACGTCTGCCACTCAAAGCACTAACGACAGAACAAAAAGAGACCGTCGTGACCAGAATGAAAGCTGCCGATTTCCTCGTAAATTAGTTCAATAAACCAAATCCAAGGGGATATCACTTCACGTGATATCCCCTTTTTTATTATAAACTCTGCAGTTGCGACCACAATGCGACACCAATTAAACCGGCATCGGCACCCGCTTTAGCACGGACTATTTTAGGTTGATAGATAGGTGGCATTACTGATACATAATCGTTAACCAAGTCTAAGTACCCCTCCGCCAAACCGACACTGCCTCCTAACACAACCGCATCTAAATCTAAGGTAATCGTCAGGTCAGCAATTAAGTTGGCAATGGTTTTTGCTGAATGTTCAACAATCTCTTTTGCTTGCACATCTCCGCTTAAAAACAGAGCGTAGGCCTCTTTTCCTGATGAGACGCCACCTATACGCTCTTTTGCGTATTGTGCTATGGCAGTACCCGAGGCGATCGTTTCAACACAACCTATTCGGCCACAACCACACTGTTTCCCATTTGGATCAGCTTGCATGTGTCCAGCATGCCCTGCAATTCCTCGCGCACCTGTCATCAAGTTTCCATTAAGTACAATACCGGCACCAACGCCTGTTGAGACCGTAATAAATACCATCGCTTGAATGTGACTATCTAGCTGCTTAAATTCAGCCCAAGCCGCCGCCTGCGCATCATTAATCGCCAATACAGGTAGACGGGTAATCAAGGTTAATGCCTCTACCAATGGAAACTGATCTAATCCACCTAAATTGGCTGGATTCAAGGCAGTAAGTACACCATTATTAATAATTCCAGTGGACGCCACGGCAACGTAATCGGCCATGGGTATAAGAGGTTGTAACAAGCCGCTAAGTGCATCTATCAGCTGCTGAGGCGATTGTGAATGGGGGGTTTCACACTGCACCCTCTGTACAATAAGACCCTCTTTTACAATTGCTGCGGCTAATTTTGTACCACCAATATCTATCGCTAAACAGTGTTTCATACCATGACCTTTGATGACTCCATCACCGCTTTGTTCACTTCACTCTTAAACCAGCCACAAATGTGTTCCACTCGAGTAATCGCAGAACCGACGGTGACACAGTGAGCTCCTAACTCAATCGCTTTACGCGCTAGCTGTGGGGAATTATATCGTCCTTCAGCCATCACCGTACACCCTTGCGCTTGCAGTTGTGTCACGAGATCAAAATCAGGCTCTGTGGGAGTCACATCAGTAGTATAACCAGAAAGAGTGGAACCGATGATCTCGACGCCCATCGATTTGCAATATAACCCTTCCTCTAGGCTTGAACAGTCTGCCATTGCTAAACAACCAACACGATGAATCTCTTCGATTAACGCCGCGACTGACACAGGTCGAGGACGATCCGTTGCATCTATGGCAATAATATCAGCACCCGCCTCTTGAAGTGCTCTAACATCCTCGATGAAAGGGGTAATACGTACTTCTGAATCAAGCAAATCACGCTTCACAATACCAATAATGGGTACCGTCACATTAGGGCGTACTGCTTTAAGGTTCTCGACACCTTCAATTCTTAATCCCGCTGCACCACCAATCACGGATGCTTGCGCCATTGCAGAAACAATCACTGGGTGATCCATTGGGCCATCATCCACTGGCTGGCAAGATGCGACAAATCCATGGCGCAGAGTAGCTAAAATAGGTTGAGCACTAGGATTCATAAAATACTCCAAAAATCAATCCAGTTGCGAAGTTTAACTCCATCATACAGATAGCGGAGTAAAACTTCATTGGTAAAAATAGAAATAATGATCAACTCCACAATAAAGCTGATCGTTAATCGGTTATTGAGACTCCCGACTCATTAAGCGTGACAAGAAATACATCATTTAATGCTTCTCTTTTTTTATTCTCGCCTCCGACTACCAAAATGCCCTCTGGTAAAGTGAATGAAGCGCCATAGGCCATCCCTTTTGGAAGGTCATTAACCTGCTTCCATTGGCTTCCATTCATGACATAGACTTCAGGGTTATAGGCTTTAGAAAGACCGTTATGAGCAAAAAGTCCTCCCTGTTCGAATTGATCTCTAGCGCCATGGAAGTTAGCGCCTCCCATCACCACTAATGCGTCACCAATTTTTCCTGCATAAGCACCCGCTACCCCCTCTTGTAGAGATTGTCCTGCAGGTTTTGGCAGGGCTGACATCGTTTTCCAAGTCACATTGCCATCACTCACCTGAATTGATTTCACTTCTGCCGTTCTCAAGCCTGGTTTTATTTCACCACTGACTAATGTGGCCGTATTCTGTTCAAGCACCAACGCTGACCCGCAATTAGGGATATAGGGAGAGGTCCCTAAATCACGCCACTTATTCTCGGCAGCCGAATAACTTAATACTTGAGTATTCCAACGATAATCTTGAGGCTTCATCCCCATGTAATCATCAACAATTTTCTGCCATTTAACCGGGTCAGTTTTTTTATCAACCGCCGTAATGTCTGAAAGGTACGTATCAAACAGAGATTTGTTATAGCCGCCAACAACAATCACTTCACCATTGTTATTGGTATAAGATGACGCGCCTAGTAGACCGACAGGAGAGCTGGTTTTCTCTTCCGCCCACCGACTGTTTTTAATGTCAAAGCTGTAGACTGAGTTGAAAATGATGGGGGCTCGGTCAGATGCATTAACTTTACCTGCCCCACCAAAAATCATTATTTTTCCATTAGTGACTGTGGCTGTCGCTCCATTTCGTGCTGGGCCAATAAAGTCAGGCAGCTGTTGCCACCCCTGATCCACATTATCCAAATCTAATGTGTAGAGGTGTTGACCTGCAGAGCCTAAGCCAACAAAAAGTTGTCCGTCGGACTGGACTGCAACACCGCTTTTTATGCCCTCTGGTAAATTTGGCCATTTCTCATTGGCTGCAAGCAACTGTGTAGAACAGATCGCGGCAGATAGGAGTAAAAGTGTTTTTGCAGATCGATATATCGGGTTATTCATGAGTATCTCCATACGCTTAGTAACGTTATTACAAGGGGAAGCATTCCACCGTGTAAATTTCCTTTGTTAACTTCTAAACAACAAAAATTTTCTTCATTTAATGACAAAAAAAACTATTTCGTCAGTTTACTAATAATCACTTCTAGCCACTGTTGATAAGCCAATGCATTTAAATGCAAGTCATCACAACTGTACATCGGCGCTAAATGTCCATTTGGGCATAACACACGGGTTAGGTCGATGTAGTTCGCGCCCAGTGTCTGGCACATTTTTCTTAATTGATTATTTAACTCAATAATCTGTGGATTGAGATGCGCTAATCGTTTACCGACAAACAGAGTGGATTGAACATTCACCTCAATCTCTTTCTCAGTCCAAGTCTGCACAATGTCACTGTAGTGTTGAACGATGTCGCAAACAGAAATACCTTTTGCTAAATCGTTTACTCCCGCCATCACAAACACCGTTTTAGGTTCTAATAACAGGCTATCTTGCACTCTCCCTAACATCCCTTTTGTGGTATCACCCGCGATACCACGATTGGTGATGTTAAGAGTAGGAAAGGCATCCCCCCATGGACCCCACTCTGTTAATGAATCACCAAACATCAACACATCAGTCGGCTTTAAAAACTGTCGGTGACAATCTGTCACCTGAAGGTAACGACTGTGGCTTTGGGCACTGTTCAACGCCACCAATGATTGATAACTCAATGTGAATTTTTGTTCAGTGGAGAGATCAACAGGCAAGGATTGCAAGATTGGCAACAGTTGATTATTGAGACATAAGTCCGTTAATTGAGGGTCACTTTCTACAAGAACAGAGATAACTTCATTGATGATATCCAGACAAGAGATAGGCGCCAATTGTAGATAAAGCTGTTCAATATTTATGGCGCCATCACGGTCATATTGGTCATTGACCAAATCTCTTATGTGGGAACTTTTCATTTTTAAGTCGCTATATAGTAGTAATTTATAGGTAAAACACCCAATCTTGCTTGTAAAAGTATTTAATGGTTATTTCAATCACTTCATCAATCTAGTTGTATTTGATCAAATATTGAAAGCCATTTATTTAAGATTACGTTCACTTTTTGTCCATGATCACAAAACTGATATTACCTA
>NZ_JAKJSQ010000114.1:0-6877 GCF_050337105.1 Aliivibrio kagoshimensis | reverse complement strand
ACCTTACTATCTCTGTAAGTGGCCAATAAATATCCAGAAATAAATGCTGGCTGCCAGAAAAAAAGTTGATTTAATGAAATTAAATCAATGTCAATGTTGAACTTTCTGATTAAAAATGATAGTAAAAATAGGAGAATTGAGATACTTGCTAATGTAAATGTCTTTAACCGAATGTTTCTGATTAGTGGAGTAAGTAGAACAAGAAATATGTAGGGTTTTATGAACCACCATTCACTATTGTAACTACTTCTCAATGATATGATGTTTAATACGAGCTCTTTCAGATCAAACTTAGTATCGTTTACAATAAAAAATACAGGGATAAAAAAAATGAAAACTAACCAGTAAGATTTGTAAAATTGTATGATTTTATTTATATAGTACTTAGGAGAACTATTGTTAACTGATGAAAACCCATACCCTGAAATAAAGAAAAAAAGAGGGACGCATATCTTACCAAACAGTGCAATTTTACTTTCAAAATTTATGGAAGTAAAAATGTATATTACATCTGTTGTGGCTGGGATTCGATCAGGGAATGCAAAGAGGTGATGAAAAAGCATTAATAAAATAGCAATGCCTTTTAGATAGTTAGAATCATATTTAGTAATAATCATGATAATTTCTTCTGTTAGATCTATTTCCCTTTTAGTTTTTCTTTTAAAAGTAACCAAGAAAATTTAGAGTTGGTGATTAAATAGCGCTTCCACATTCTTCCTGGTTCTTGAATAATGCGATATAACCACTCTAATCCATTGTCTTGCATCCATTTAGGTGCGCGGTTCACTTTTCCTGCTACAACATCAAAAGTGCCGCCTACACCCATAACAAAATCGACGCCCAGTTTGTCTTGCCATTTGTTAATAAAGTTTTCCTTTTTTGGCGAGGTAATTGCTACAAACAGCAATTTAGCACCAGATGCTCGAATCATATTTACAACTGCTTCTTCATCGTCCCAAAAGTAGCCATGATGGTAACCGGCTACAGTGAGCGTTGGGTTTTGCTTTTGAACATTTTCAACTGTTTGGGTGACTACATTCTCTTCAGCACCAAGAAGAAAGACAGGAAAGTTATTATCGGCGCTCATTGTTAGCAGGTTATGAAAAAGATCAACACCTGCAACTCGTTCAGGAACGGCATGACCACATAATCTAGCACCCCAAACAACACCCATACCGTCAATATTAATGATATCGCAGGCTTTTATTGAGTCTGCCAACACTGTGTCTTTTTGCGCATGTACCAATTTGGCGACATTAACAACTACATGCTGAGTAAAATCACCTTTAGTGATTTCAGATTTAATATGATGAACGGTATCAGCCATAGTTAAGCTGTCCATAGGAGTGTTTAAAAAGTCGATCCGAGACATTAATCAGCCTGTTTTGATAAGAAGTTATTGTAAAGTGAAAAAGAGTAATAAACCCAAGCTTGAGTCCATCGAATATAGTTTACTTTGTTCGTGAAGTATTTGTGTTTTTGATACACAAACCGTCGTTTTTTTGGCATATAAAGGGTGTCGATAGATTTAGAAATAACCTTGGTAGCTAACTGAATATCGGCATCTGTTTTACTTACTTTTAGTAAGGTTAGAACTGCTTGAGAGACACAGTGCATGTCTAATGGATATCGATTATTATTGTAATATTTAGCGGTACCGTCTGATTCCAAAAGTTCTGAGCGATAGTAAGTCAGCCCTTTTTGAATCGCATCATCAAATTCAGATGTAGAGAGAGCTAGGCGCAGCATGTCTAAGGCTTCAAGGTTATAACCAGTATGAAAGCCATCAATGAATTGATGATGATGTCTAGCGCCGTAAACCCATGAGCCGTCCTCGTTTTGCTCTACAACAGATTGCCTTGCGACGGTTAGTGCGAGTTGTCTGTATTCACTATTATTGGTTAGATTGGCTACAAATCCGACCCAAGCCGCTCCCCATAAACTGGCGTTATGAACAAACGCAGTTTCACCTGGAATGTATGCAAAAAAGCGACGCTCATCATGTTCATTATATAGGGTATTTACGATAAAGTGCGCTGAATCTATTGCCGCTGCTTGGTACTCAGTGTTCTCAGTGAGCAGAGACAGTTGATATAAAGCTTGGGCAACGTAAATTGTGGTAATGATGTTGGGTTTGCCTTTAGGGACAAAAAAAGCTCTCGCATTCCAATCAAAATGGTAACCCCAACATGCATGTTTCCAAGTTGAGACATCACTTTGCTGCGTGAGTAACCAATCAGCAAGTTCAATTGCAGTGTTTAGGTAAGAGTCATCATTGGTTCGATTGAAATCCTCAATGAGGCCAAGAATGAAAAGTGCCACACCCTTCGGATTACGTTTTTGCTCCACATTTGCTAGCGGACGAAAGTTGATTATTGAACGCTTGTGAAATTGAGTCCATGCTAGGCCAACAAGGCCCTTTTTAAATTTTGGCAATAAGGTAAATATTGAGCTATTAAGACCGTCAAATGGATCTTGTCCTGCAAAAGCTTGCTGAGATGATTGCTCTAAAGTGTTACGTGCTATCAGTTCGGGGCTCATGTTAATCCTTTAACAACTGATTATAAATGGATTCAATTTCGGGGATGACAACCTGAGGACTGAAGTGCAGTAAGTACCTTTCTCTTGCGGCCGATGCGTACTGGAGTCTGAGGTCATCATTGGATAATAATGTATCTAAAGCTAGAGATAGTTTCGGGATGTCACCAGGATATATCAAGATTCCCTCTTCGTTATTATGAATCGCGTCGGGTATCCCTCCAACATTGGAGGCCACCACAGCAATTTTGGCTGACATTGCTTCGAGCACGCCCATTGGAAAGCCCTCGAGGTAACTGGGTAGTGCGAAGATAGAAGTCTTTGCTAACCAGTTTAATTTTTCTTCTCCGGATACCCAGCCGATAAAATCGATTTTGTTGGCAACACCTAATAATTCAGCTTGCTCCCTAAAAACCCTCTGGTCACCATCACCGCCTAAAATTAACCGGCAAGCAGGATGGGATGACGTGATACTTGAAAAAGCTTCAATCAGATCATGAATCCCTTTATCTTTAGTGAGTTTGCCTAAGAATAAAATATTCGGTGTGGAAGGATTGTCTATAGTTGGGAGCTTGATCTGAGGAATCGCATTATAGATAATTTTAACTTTGTTATCATTAGATACAATACTGGAGACCCAACTCTTCCACTGCGTAGAAAGCACAATAATCTTATGAGCAGCGTTGAAGGAATCAACGATTCTATTTCGTTTTTCAACAGAGCATTCACGTTCAAAAAAGTCTTTAAAGCCCCCGCCATGCAGGTGAATGATGACCTTGCTACCAAGAAAATTACACAGTGAAATGACAATGGACTTTCGAGAGTAACTACCTCTTGATGCCATATGAATATGAACGATTCCAACATCGTAGAGTAAATGGTAAAAACCAATTTTAATCAGAGCAGCGATAAAAAATAATATGGCAAACACTTTATTACCGATAAAGCTTGAGTGAGTAGGAACGTACCTAAAATTATATTTAGTTAGAAGCCCTTCAGACTCAAGAATATTAATAACTGTCGCTATCCCACCTTGACCTTTAGGGTTGGTACCAATCATTAAATTTATCGGTTTAAATGCAAACAATGTCTTTATTCCTTATTACTGAGCGAAACTTTCCTGCCTTCGTGCGAGGGACTCGCTCAACCACCTTAAAAGTAAACGTAAGGTCATCGCCAAGTAACTGCCTTAAATTTGCTTCTATAGCTTCTTGGGTCATTACTCGATCACTACCGCTCTCAGGGACATAACGAATGATGATAAGTTGAAGTGATGCTTGTTCTATTTGGCACTCAATAAGCCCAGTAATCCCTTTAAAAGCAACATCTAACCGTCCAATGTGGCGGCCGTCTGGTAATAGTACGTAGTCATCATCCCTGCCTAGAATCTTGGTGACATATGGAGAAGAGTCTCCGCACTGACACGGAGTGTCAATGCATAGACCCTCAACATAATCATTGGTGTCATACCTTTTTAGTGGCATTGCTCTATTATGAAGATTGGATCCAACAATCTTGATACCATGCTCGTCTTGAATAAACTCAACGTTAGAGTAATCCTCACGAACATGATAGTGACCAGCATTGCATTGTTGCAGTGCAGCTACTCGCTCAGCTTGGCCATAATGATCATAGATGTGACCGAAGACAGAACGCGAAATCTTTTGGTTGTCACTTGAAAACTGTTCACTACTAGTGAGTACACCCTTTAAATCCCAGTTCGGTGACCAATTCAATTTTTTTGCAAGCTTAGAGAGCAGTACAATTGAGCTTGGGTACGCCAAAATAATATGAGGTTTATACTCTTCTAAAGCACTAAAGTAAGCCAGTGCAGTGCGCTCTGATATATGGAATGAGGACATTACCAGTCGGCCAGTGAACGGCTTTTTCACCCAAAACGGCGCTTCAGTTTGAGTTGACAAGCAGATTGAATCGCCACGAATAATAGCGATACGTGGACGTAGTGGTGCCCCCATGAGTTTAAAGTAGCTCTTAACAAGGTACTCTTCTAAAAGGATGGAACTCAGACTGCGATAAACAGTGAGAGGCTGGTTGGTGGTGCCACTTGTGTAGCCTTTAATGGCCCATATTGGCTTTTTGAAGTTGTTATTTAATACCCACTCTTTATCAATTATATCGCTTTGTAATGAAGAGCTATCATTGTGTGGTTTTGGTGTAAAATAACGGTTAAAAATATTTCTGTATAAATAGTTTACAAAAACATTCTCTTTTAATAACCACCAAAGAAAATATTTCAAAATATAAGCCTGCTAAAATTGTGAGATGTTATTGTTTTTTAGACAKGAATTCTACATGTCCTTCAATATAAGATTCATTGTTGAATATGTCATAATCTAAATCTGAAACGTGACCAATTATCTTAGCTGGAATACCGCCAACGATAGAGCCTTCAGGGACACTTTTAGTAACCACAGCATTAGGGGCGATGATAACGTTATCTTCAATGATGACTGCACCACATATGACAGCGCCAGGCCCGATAAAAACATTGTCACCGATGACTGGAACCAATTTGTATGGGCTTTTCCCTACTATCTTACAGCCAATACCAACGCGACAATTTTTTCCAATTATTGTGTTGTTGATTATCACAACACCAATACCTTTAGACACAAAAAATGTGCTTTTCCCTATATTTATGTTTGGAGGTATTTTTGAATTGTAAATTATAAATATCATAAATTGAAACAGAAGTGGAATAAAAGGTATTTTTTTTTCAAAAAACCACCTTGATACTCTGTGGAATAAAATGGCATTAGGCATATTTATAACTCTGTGTATTTGTGATATTTTGAGAACATTAATTCTTCAGAGAATTTAGTGTTTATTTTTTTTATTGCTGCTACTCCTAATCTTTCCCTAGTTGTTTTGGAATTAATTAGAATTTCAATTTTTTCTGCTAAACTTATAGGGTCGTTATATTCAAATAGTAGCCCGTCAATATTGTCATTGATCATTTCTAATGATCCACCAGTGTTTGAGGCAATAACAGGACAACCAGTAGACATAGCCTCAAGAGTAGCATTTGAGAATGTATCATTTGATGGGAGTACATAAGCATCATAATTTGCAACTTTAGAAGTAACATTGTCAACATTACCAAGAAAGTTAACATGCTCCGAAATATTATTCTTGCTACATTCTTGAATTAGCTTTATTTTAAATCCGTCATGAACCTCCTCTCCAAAGCAATCCAATGAAAAGTCAATGTTTTTATTCTTAATTATTTTAAGTGCTTGAAAAAGTGTGGTATGTTTTTTTTCTGGTCTTAATCGAGCTACAATAACTATTTTGAATTTTCCATTAGTACAGTAGGTACTTTTTATATGACCATGATTGTTATCTATCCCATTATGCAAAACACTTAACTTATTCTTTGTTACGTTGTTCGTCATTATATCTTTAAGCTCTCTATTGCCAACAATAATTTCGTCTATGTTTTTAAATTTGTAGTTAGCCAGAATTTTTTTAATTTTACAGGATGGTGTTACTAGATGAGTTGTATTGATGAATGAAATCTGTTTTATATTCATACTGCTGGAGAATATTACGGGATAATAATTAAAGAAAAATATGCAATTCAATGATTGTATTGAATGTATATGTTTTGATATTTCTTTATAAGCGAGAATTCTATTTAAGATACTACTGTTCGTGTCTATGATATTAAATTTCACTTTCTTATCAAGTTTACTGGATTGACTGTTATTATTGGAGAGCGACAGAATATTTACCTTGACTCCTTTTTTAATTAGATCATTTGCAACTCTAATTACTTTTTGTTCAGTACCTCCGATGCCTAAGCTAGAGATTATGATTAGTACGGGCAACTTTCTCACTCCATATTGGATAAAAAATTGAAAAGCAAAACATGATGAATATTATATTGTTTTGCTTCAAGAATGAACTGCCACTTAAAGAGTAAATGGCAAGGAATGATAATGATATAGCTGTGATATAATAATCTTCTTTGTTATTATATATTTTCGATATCGAATGAATGATAGGTATTACAATTATAATAACATATGCCCCTAGACCTATTAGTCCCATATCTATAATAGAGTCAATAAATCCATTGTGAGAGTGACCTAAATGATAATATAGTCTACCAATTGTATACTCTGCTGGTTTCCCTTCTCCCCAGAATACACCCCCGAAGCCATAGCCTAATAGGTTTATTTCAATATTATCTAGGATTAATAACCACATTTCAGAACGACCTGAACCAGTTAGGTCTTTATTGAAAATAATTTTAATAATAAATTCAAAAAGTACGAATGAAAAAAATATTAAAGTAGAAGCAATAGGGATAAAT
>NZ_JAKJSQ010000113.1:0-7030 GCF_050337105.1 Aliivibrio kagoshimensis | reverse complement strand
TTTTAGAAGATTTCTAGATAGAACTATTATAAAGTTCATTTAGATAGACTTTTATATAGAAAATCATTACACAGAGGTTTTTATGGCTAAGAAAGTAAAAGCAACTAAATCACCAGATTTAAGTAGAGCATTTACACCGTCATTACTCGGAGAAGTCATCAAAGCAAAAAGAACTCAAAGTAACATTACTCAGTCCGATGCTGCCTTACTATCTGGTATCTCAAAGCAGACATACATAAAAATAGAACATGGAAGCCCAGACATTCAAGTAGCTTCATTAATGAAAGTGATCTCGGCATTAGGAATAAAAATAACAATTCAACCATGGCAAGATAACAACATAATAGAACCATCACAGGGGAAAGATGATGACATTTGGGTCTGACCAATACACTCTTGATATTGCCTATAGCAAAAAAATAATAGGTAAACTACAACTTAGTAAAGATAGTGACCACCTATCAATAACCTACGAACAAGAGTGGGTAGAAAATGGATTTCCCATATCACCACACCTCCCATTTAATTCTGATATCCCTTCGAATAACATCAGAAAGTTTTTGCAAAATTTACTACCTGAAAACCAAGGGCTAGATCATCTAATCGACCACCTGGGAGTATCAAGATTAAATGTTTTTGCACAAATAGGGGGAATAGGAAAAGACACATCTGGTGCAATGATGTTTTTGCCAGAAGGAACTCTAAATGAAAATCAAGAGACCGAATTTAACCCTATCAGCAATCACGATTTAATATTAAGACTATCTGATCCTAAACTACATTTTTTAGAAGTTTGGGAAGGTAAACCGAGGTTATCAGTTGCAGGTGTACAGTCTAAACTTAACGTATTATCAATCGAAGGTCAGTTAGGCTTTGGAGAGGGTGAACTATGCTCTACTCACATAATCAAATTCGAGAAAAATGATCAACAGCACTTAGTCCTCAATGAGTTCGTTACAATGAAATTAGCCAAGCTAATTGGGCTGGATGTAGCTGAAGTAGAACTCAAATATTTCGACCAATTCCCTGCTCTTCTTGTTGAAAGGTTCGATAGAAAACTATTTGACACTACAAGTGTAGGACGAAGACACATGATCGATGCGTGTCAAGCTTGTAACTTAGGTGTAGATAGAAAATATGAACGAAACTTAGGTAAACAGAGAGACGTCCGTCATATACGTGATGGGGTAAGTTTTGCTCGATTATTTGCTATAGCAGATCATTGCGAGAACCCAATAGCAGCAAAAATTGCAATGTTAAAATGGACCTTATATAACCTTTGTATTTATAACGCAGATGCACATGGAAAAAACTTCAGTTTCTTTGTTAGTAAGTTAGGATTAACGCCAACTCCTTATTATGACTTAGTAAATGTTAGAATGTACCCTGAGTTTGAGCAAGATCTAGCCATGGCAATGGGAGAAGAATTCGACTCTGATGCTATCAACGCATACCAACTAGTCGACTTTGCAGATGACTGTGGTATTTCAAAAAAGATACTTCAAAATAATTTAAAGAAAATCGCTAAAGACATTACTGGAAAAATTGATGAGGCGATATCTCTTGCCGAAGTAACACAAGAACCACAGAAATCATACTTAAAACGTTACCGTAAAGTCGTTATGGCTAGATGTGAACACTTTCTTGAAGAATCTGATGTTATCCCTGAAATAGAGTTATAAGTACACAACTACTTGTTTGTTAAACCTTGAGACCGCGAACTTAAAAGTGGGGACTGATATGAGTACGAACACAGATAATTTAAGTAAACAATACCTAAATAATTCATCAGAATCAGTCTATGACGCCATATCTCGACTTCGTTTAAACAAGGAGCGCTTAAGTAAATCCATTTCAATACAAAAAGCTCATGTACAAACATCGGTTGAACAGGTTGAAAAAGTGGCGAAGCGTACGCCTAAAAATGCACAACCAATATCTGTATCAGAAAGAAAGTATAAAATAAATAGAGTGATTAAATCGTTGCTTATGAATGAACTAACACAAGGACTAGCTCTCAAGGAGCTTAGGATAAACGTGTTAGGTGTCAAACAAGATACCTTTGCCAAAATGGTTGGGGTTTCCAGAAAAACTATATCTGAGATTGAGAATGATCGAGGTACTTTCAAAACTGATATTCTCGATAAAGTATTCAAGCCATTTGGACTAAAAGTAGGGCTAGTACCAATATCGACTAACCTACTAAATTCCGCACTTAACTGTCATGACGAGTAAACGTTAAAGTAGAAGTAAAACTCAACGTTTTGATATCACTATTCAAGAAAGAAAGTTATGAGTAACTTCTGTTACATTAACAACTAGAAATAGATAATGTGAGTAGTTCTGGTTACATTAGATTAGTTTTTGATAATGCCATGCACTGCTTTTATCAATCACGTATAAAAGCTTCCTCTGACATGAATCACTTAGAATATTTTGAAATATAAAGCCTTTAAAATCGAACCAGAATACATAAAGGACGGCTGTTCAGTTCCCTTTTAAGCAGGATTTTTATGTAACATGCTAAGTAACATAAAATTAGAGTTAATACTCCAAGAGCTTTGCTGGTATGGGATGAGACATATGCCCAAATCCCCCCAGCTCCACCAAACGTTTGGAAAGGCCCAACTTCATTGAAGTTGGGCCTTTTTGTTTTCTGCTAGTTAAAAGTACTGAGTAGGCTTTGGGCTTACCATAGGCAAAAAGATCATGGTGGGTCAAAACAAACCTTTATATACCTAACTAAACTCAGACGAAAGCTGCTGAAGTGCATCTATCTGATTGGTTTCTGTTCTCAAGTTAACAAGTCGCGTACTTTGCCACAGACGGTTAAAATTGAACGTTTGTTSATAAATTCCCCTGTACATTTTAAATGAACACTATATAAAAATGAATAACCGCGTTCATTTTTTCTGCGTGTTCATTTAAAGTGTACGTGCGATAAAAATGAACGCGTGATATCTTATACGAACTATATGTAATAGTCGGGAGCAAAAGGATGAACAGTCACACACCTCACTTCACTGAAAATGAGCTTCTTGAAGATGCATACTCACGACTGCGTGAGGAATACTACATTCCAGTTCAAAGCTTGGAGATCCTCCATAGCGCAGAGCATGGTATTGCTGGAATAGTTAACTATCAGTTTGCAGAGTTGCCTTTATTCATCCATTGTGTGGATAAAAAAACACCTTTAACAGTAGTACAGATAGCAAATTATAGAAATCACTATCAGTCGCCTTCCCAGTACGTTTTTCTGACAAGCTATATAAATCCAGCTTTAGCTGAACGGTTAAAGGATGCCCAAATACAATTTATCGATCACTGTGGAAATGCGTATCTTCACCAAGACAAATTCTTTATTTTTGTCAAAGGTAACAAACCGAAAACTCATAGCATACCGAAAGAAAAACAAGCCCTAGGAAAAGCATTTGGAAAGAAAGGCTTACAGGTCACATATGTATTACTAAGTAATCCTAAAGCTATCACGTGGTCTTATCGAGAATTAGCAAAAACCTCAAATGTCTCCCTTGGTACAATAGGGGATGTCATGCTTGATTTAAACAATCAGGGTTACATTGACAAGGACAAAAAAACGCTTCTGAAAGGAAAAACTCTTATGCAGAAGTGGGCAAAAGAGTATGGCTATCTGTTAAGAAAAAGCCCCCCTACAATCAAATACACGACAAGCAATATCGATTGGTATAGTGACAAATTGTTAGAACAATGCAACGCATTGCTTGGTGGGGATGCAGCAGCCGATCGATACACCCACTTTTTAAATTCAAACAAAGCACGTGTATACATCTCCAAAGAAAATCACCAACAATTTTTACGGCACGGGCGTTTAAAACGGATTCGTGAAGATGAACACTCCTCTGTACAAATAGAGTTGGTAGAGCCGTTTACAGAATTAGATTTTTTTAAAGGCCCTCTAGAAAATTTAGTTAACCCTTTAATTGTTTATGCTGAACTATTAGCGTCAGATAATGTAAGAAACCTTGAGGTTGCAGATAAGCTATATGACCAATACTTACATCACTATTAACAAGAAGTTCCCTAAAGGTCTTACTGAACTCTACTTTGATGTGAACAATGAGGCTCAAAAACTAGCTATCCCTTATATGATTGTTGGAGCAATGGCTCGCGACCTCGTACTCGTTCATGGATTTGACGCGAAAATCGAACGAGGTACTAGAGATGTTGACTTTGGTATCTGCGTGGAGTCTTGGGATCAGTTTCATAACCTAGCTACAAATTTGATTGACGTAGACTTCACCCAAGATAAACAGGTAAGCCATCGTTTTCATAGAGAATGTAGTGACGGTATGCCTTGGGAGCTAGACATCGTTCCATTTGGAGAGATCGCCGATGAAAACAACATCTCTTGGCCTCCGAAAGGTGACTTTGTGATGAATGTGTCAGGGTTCCAAGAAGCGTTAGACAATTCGTGGCAAGTTCTAGTGCAAGAAGAGCCAGAGCTAGTTTTGCCTGTTTGCGCTCCTGCTGGCCTAGCACTCTTAAAGTTGGTGGCTTGGCTAGACAGAGAAAGCGATAAACGAAAAAAAGATGCGACAGATCTCCTATATCTTATCAATTCATATAGTAAGATCCCTTTTGTCTTTGATGCTCTCTACGATGATGGTTTCATGGATGCGCAAGAATATGATGAACTAAAAGCCAGTGCTTGCAAGCTTGGGGCTGATATCGCAGCTATAGCCTCAGAACCAACTAAAGTGTTTCTACAAAATGAACTATTTAAAAAAGAAGCAGTGATGGACGTTCTTAGCAGAGAGATGAAGAGTGACTCTAAGTTCACAAATGCAGAGGTTTCGATCTTTCTTAAGCTACTTGCAGAAGGATTTTAAGAAGCATGATGGATATAGATTGAAGCCGCACCTTAACTCCCCGACAAATCAGCCATGTGCTGATGAGTATTCAACCGCTTGATAGCCCTCTCTCTTTAAGTGACGAACCAATTGCTGCGAAGCCGAGTAGTCATCAGGATCCAGGATTTCAGCATCATTTGAATCGACAACATACACGGGGGACGGTTGATGTGTGTGAATGGGGCAACGGCATAACTTCTACCACGCTCGCAATGAAAAGGAATGTCTGAGTGGTCAAGTAGAGAGATGTCCCCAACCTCATCAAGTATTCGTGGGTTGGTCAGGGATTGAATGGCATAAAGCATGTCAAACTCTTCAGGGCTTGCTACATCATCAAACAGAGCGATTGGCGGATATTTGGTGTTTATCAGGCAGTGTCCGACCAAAGTGTCTTGCTTGTCATTCACCCCCACAGACCACCTCGTAACGCATCAACACGTTTTGCGACTTCATACAAATCACTGAACTTGCCTGAGTTGATGATTTCAAGCGGTGTGCGGCCTGCAAAGTAGTCGTTACTGTTTTTCATGGACATAAAACCACTTACATTTTCATTGTTACTGAAAACAATGCGCAGTGCTTGGTGCATGTTCAGTAAGTAACTAACACGTTCAAGCTGATCATCACTTAACTTGGTTTTCTCTGGGTTCGCTTTAAATCCAACCATTGCTAGATCTTTAGGGTCGTATTCACTCATTTTGCCAGGGTCATCATCACCATCCTTTATGGATCATATTTATCAATACAGTCCAACTTGGGAGTTTTTGTAAGTGGTTTATTGAAGATAAGCAAATAGGCGTTGAGAAAAATGTAAGTCTATGCAACTTGATGAAAAGAATTTAAATAGGCTTTGGGGTTACCGTAGGCAAAAAGATCATGGTAGGTCTAGAGGTGAAATTTTCACACCCCAGCAAACAGTACACTGCGGTGGAAGTCTAAATATGGCGTGTGTTTATGGTGTATGTTGAACGACATCTCTTCATGTATGCCGAGCACATCGGGTGACTCTAGTGCTTGTGATATTAGAATTTTCCCATCGTTTTTAAACGAGATAAATCCTAAATCGAACGCTTTATCAATATTGGCAAGCAGTAGCAGCCCGTTAAAGCTGTCCAATCGTTCAATATTATTCGATTCTCGCCACGGCTTGATGTGCGATGCCACCAGCATTTGAGGTTGCTGATAACCTGTCAATGCACAGCCACCCCACTGTTTCACTAGATCTTTCCTGAATCGACCTTGCCCCATTCGGGTGTTCACCATGATGGATTTTTCAGTGCTAGTCAGTTTCCTGTCATCCAAGATGGTTTGCACATCGGCTCTGATATCGACTTGGCCTACGTCGGCGAGAAAGGTGCCATAGGATTTGATCGCGGCGCTGTACATGCCCTTTCCACGCTTGTTGTAATCCTTGTACTCTTGAAGTGTCTCCACTTGTGCGGTGCGGATTTTATATTCATGAAAAGAGCGAATGTCGGTTAGCGGCTGTTCGATTAAATGAGCTTCTATCATCCAGTTTGAGATTGAACCACGCAGCGCACTTATGTAGTTTTTAACCGTCTTTTCAGACTTACCTAAGCCGATAGCCCACTTCACATATAGCTCTGGTAAGTTGGTTAAGTTCTGAGTTAAAGCTGCTTTTAAATCACCACGGACAATTGGGCTTTTGAGAAAGTCATATAACTCAGCATCCAGATAGGCGTGCGATACCTCTTTATTCGAATACCCTTTTAATGCTTCAACTTGATAACCTTCATTGGGAACTAGATGCCAAAAGCCTTCGCTTTTAAGATGAAAGAATGGGTTTTCAGGCGTGTTCTTATCGTTACCACCTTGAAGTGGCTCAAAGATCTCAGTAAAGCGCTTTTTTAAGTGCTGATTGAAGTAGATTTTGTTTTCAAAGATATGACCCGCTTCAATCAGATCCATTACAGTCAGTAGCAAACAGACTTTATGAGGTCGATTACGCCCTTGCTGGCTATCTGTTCTTAACGACTGGAACTTCTCTACATAAAAATCAAGTGACATCAACGGCTCCAATCACACAGCAGATCTTATATAAGTATTTATAAAATAATTTATGCGATGGAGTTTACGCTGATTGTTAAGTTAATACCTTGATTAAATCTAGGTTTTTATTA
>NZ_JAKJSQ010000112.1:0-7094 GCF_050337105.1 Aliivibrio kagoshimensis | reverse complement strand
GAATATAAAAATCGTATAAACTTACAGCGATCAAATTTCATTTTTATGGGTCTTTTTGCAGTGGTTGCTATAGTTGCCTCGGCGTTATTTGCTTATAAAATGTCAATTCCAATAAAAGCCTTATCTCAGCATGCAAAAGCGATTGGAGACGGCAATTATGATAAGGAAGTCAGTGTAGACCAAAATGATGAGCTGGGGGAACTTGCTGATAACTTGGATCAAATGCGCATCAACTTAAAGAAGCAGCTTCATACCATTCGTACCATGGCGTATGTGGATGATTTAACCTGCTTACCTAATCGACGCTCATTTACAGAAACCATAGAGCAATACATCAGCCTACATTTACCTTTTCACATTTTGTTTATCGATCTTGATGACTTTAAGCGTATTAATGACCAGTTTGGGCATGAGACCGGAGACATCTACTTAAAAGAGTACTGCAACAACATCCTTGCATTTTGTGCTAGTAATTTCCCGGCAGACACGTTTCATATTGCACGAATGGGTGGGGATGAACTAACTATCATGATCCAACAAGAGTCTCTCTCTATTGTCGATGCCGGTTTATTTGCCAATCAGCTCTGTCATGCACTGTCTACCCCGATTAATATCAAAGACAAACGCCTGAATGTGTCCCTTAGTATCGGGGTTACCAGTTTTCCACAAGATGCGACGAACGCATCACAACTGCTCTCTTACGCAGATATCGCGCTTTACCAAGCAAAATCATTGGGTAAAAAGATGGCGGTTGTTTTCGATAATCAGCTTCTCAAAGTAGTATTATCCGAATATGCCCTTAGAGATAAGCTGATTCATGCTATTGAGAACAAACTTTTTTATCTAAATTATCAACCCATTATTAATATATCTTCAAAAAAAGCCATCGGCTTTGAAGTGTTGTTACGTTTAGGCTACGGCGAGACTCGACTCTCTCCTGATGCGTTTATTCCTCTCGCTGAGAAGATGAGTATTATCGACCAAATGACCTATCAGGTTATCGAGCAAGTCTGTTTCGATTTACAAAATGCGACCAATTTCTTTGGTACTGTTTCAATCAATATATCCGGTTTATTAATTGATAGTATCGATTTTTTCCACAAAACAATGTCCATTTTAGATCGCTACAACATCTCTACGGAGCGCATTGCCTTAGAAGTAACAGAAACGGTAATGATAAGTAATTTTGATAGTGCAATTGAAGGATTATATCGACTTAAAAAGGCTGGATTTACTATCTATTTAGATGATTTTGGTTCTGGATACTCCTCGTTGAAGTATTTACAGAAATTACCTATTGATGTTGTAAAAATAGATAAAAACTTAATACAAAACGCAGCGAATGGCATTTCAATATTCAGCTCAATCATTAATCTTTGTAAGGCATTACAATTACAAATCATTGTCGAAGGTGTTGAAAGCAGTAACCAGCTTGAGATATGTGATCAAACTGGCTGTGATATGGTTCAGGGATACTATTTCTCTAAACCAATGAAGTGGAGTGAATGTAAACCATTCCAAAACACTTTTGTTGATTTTATTGGGCCTGCCAACTTGATTCAACCAGTAAAGATTTATCCTGTATAAGTTTCACTTCAAACAGTGCGTCTCTAGCAACTACCCCCACACCTTTTGGGGTGCCAGTCATCACGATGTCACCATCTTGTAGAGTCATGAATGATTGAATTTCATCTAGGATATCGTCAGTGGTGTGCAGCATTTGTTTGGTGGTACCGCTTTGGATTACGTCTCCATTGATGGTGAGTTCAAAGAAATAGTCACATTGCCCAGGCGGTATAGCAACAAAATCACTGAATAGCGCGGAGTGATTGAATGCTTTGGCTCTCTCCCAAGGTAGGCCCTTTTGTTTCAACTTACTTTGTAAATTACGCTTGGTTAAGTCTAACCCTACGCCTACACCTTGAAACCGCCCTTCTAGATAGAGAAAACAGACCTCAGTTTCGTAATGCAGCTCTTCTTGAATATAGGAGTGTAATTGAGTGGTAATGGCTGAATTAGGCTTACAAAATAGCACCATCTCATCCGGAACGTCATTGTTAAGTTCTTTGATATGCTCACTATAATTGCGACCAACACAAACCACTTTATTCGGGATTACGGTTCGACCTTCGAACGATATCGTATTCATCATCACTCCTTGATGGCGCTAATTGTTATTAATGCTGTGTCTGGTTTTCTTCGGTGTAGAACTTACCGAAATAGGACTCCATCACTTCCGGCGTTAACTTGCCTTCCGCTTCGAGTTTTTTTAACTCAGCAACGATCTTTTGTTGCTCCTCAATCGTTGGAAGAGCCTCTTCAGTGATATCATCAAACTGTTCCAATTCTTGCTCTAGTTCTTTCATTAATGGCTCTCTTTATCATTGTCTGAGTCAATGGTACCGAA
Source organism: Aliivibrio kagoshimensis (assembly GCF_050337105.1). Classification (NCBI taxonomy): domain Bacteria; kingdom Pseudomonadati; phylum Pseudomonadota; class Gammaproteobacteria; order Vibrionales; family Vibrionaceae; genus Aliivibrio; species Aliivibrio kagoshimensis. The sequence continues at coordinate 4,687 of NZ_JAKJSQ010000112.1, read as the reverse complement.
GTTTGTTTGAGTAATAAAATAGAAACATAAAATTTTTGTTTTTGCTTCCGTTTGTTTTACCATGCCCCTATCACTTTTTTGAGACTTCCCCATGAGCACTGTCCTTGTAATCGGTTACGTTTGGCCTGAACCTAACTCCTCTGCCGCTGGCACACACATGATGTCGCTGCTTACTCTGTTTACGCAGCAGAATTGGCGAGTGATTTTCGCCACACCCGCTCAGCGCACCGACCACATGGTTGATCTCTCCTTAACCGGTATTGAGAGTACCTCTATCGCTCTTAATGACAGTAGCTTTGATCTTTACCTTGAAGAGGTAGCTCCTGATATTGTGATGTTTGATCGTTTCATGATGGAGGAGCAATTTGGCTGGCGTGTACGTAAGTATGCGCCTAATGCCATGACAATATTGGATACCGAAGATCTTCAGTGCTTGCGAAATGCTCGACATGTCGCACATAAACAGAACAGACAGATGAACAATGGTGATCTTTTTTGCTCTGATATTGCTAAGCGAGAAATTGCTGCCATTGCACGTTCTGATCTGTCGTTAATCATCTCAAGTTATGAGTATGATCTGCTAATCAACACGTTCAACATCGATCCTAATATTTTGCATCATTTGCCATTTATGGTATCCAACAACGACCGAACACCTATTTCCTTCTCTGAGCGTGAGCACTTTGTTGCCATTGGTAATTTCAGACATGCACCCAACTGGGACTCTGTGTTGTACTTACAACAGTTGTGGCCATTGATTCGCAAGCAGCTTCCTCAGGCAGAACTGCACATTTATGGCTCATACCCACCGCCTAAAGCGACTGCACTGCATAATCCCAAGCAAGGATTCTTGATTAAGGGCTGGGCAGATGATGCGCTTGAGGTTATTGGTCAGGCTAAAATTTGTCTTGCTCCTCTGCGCTTTGGGGCTGGTATTAAAGGTAAGTTGCTCGATGCTATGTTGGTGGGAACCCCAAGTATCACAACGGATGTTGGTGTTGAAGGTATGACTGATGGAAATGAGTGGCCAGGTGCCATTGCAAACGACGCAGAAGCATTTGTTCAACAAGCCATTCATTTATATCAACACCAAGATGAGTGGGATCATGCTTCACTGCAGTGTAGCCAAGCACTAAGCATGTTTAATGCCGTACCGTTAGGGATACGATTCATTGAGCAGGTTGTTCGAATACAATCCGCCCTTAAACAGCACCGAGAAGATAACTTTCTTGGCGCGATGCTCAATCACCACAGTATGAAAAGCACGCAATATATGTCTCAATGGATTGAAGTTAAAAACAAATTAGAAGCGATTGAGCCTGAGTAGAACAAATGGCAGTCGATATTTTTATTTGAACTTTTACTCTTTTTTTCAATCGGATATAGTTAACAATATTATCGCAGTTAGAGAGAACACAATGCTTACCCAAACCTTCCAACGCCTTCAACACTATCTAGAAACGCAGGTTATCGGTCAGCCCGAACTGGTTAAACAACTTCTCATCGCACTACTTGCCGATGGACATATTCTTGTAGAAGGCCCTCCTGGCCTGGCGAAGACACGTGCCGTAAAGGTACTCTCTGACTGTATTGAGGGGGATTTTCACCGAGTTCAATTTACCCCTGATCTATTACCATCTGACTTAACGGGTACAGACATTTTCAGACCTGAAACTGGGGAGTTTACTTTTCAACCAGGACCCATTTTTAATTCATTGGTTCTCGCTGATGAGATCAACCGAGCTCCGGCAAAAGTCCAAGCGGCGATGCTAGAAGCGATGGCAGAAAAGCAGATCAGTGCGGGTCGTAATACCTATGCTCTGCCTGAATTATTTTTAGTCATGGCGACACAAAATCCCATTGAACAAGAGGGAACTTACCCGCTTCCAGAAGCGCAATTAGATCGTTTCTTACTCCATCTTGAAGTAAACTACCCTAATGCTGAAAGTGAATTAGATATTCTCCGTCTTAATCGTGGTGAAGCGTTAGGAACAACCAGTAGTGACGCCGTTGCCATTACACAAGAAGACATTTTTTCTGCCCGTAAAGCGATCCTATCAATTCATATGGCTGAAAATATTGAGCAATACATTATTCGTTTGGTTATGGCGACTCGTGAACCACACCGTTATGACAGTCAACTTGAACAATGGTTACAGATGGGAGTGAGTCCACGTGCCACCATTGCTCTAGAACGCTGTGCCAGAGCTCACGCGTGGTTAGCTGGTCGTGAATTTGTGACACCAATTGACGTACAAAAGATGGCCTACCCCGTGCTTAGACATAGATTATTATTAAGCTACGAAGCACAAGCAGCAGCGATCAATCCAAACCGCGTTATTAAAACCTTAATTGAACAGGTTACCAGTGCATGAGTGAGTCGCTAACGCTGCCAACTCACAGTGATGGATTACACCTATGCTTAGCTGAGCTTCTGTTGTATAAAAATCAAACCATTCACTGGCTGCCACCCAGTAAAAGTGTTTGGTCCCAGTTAAATGGGCAGCACATCAGTCGCAGCAAAGGTCGTGGTATGAATTTCTCCGAAGTTCGTCAGTATCAAGCTGGGGATGATATTCGCTCTATTGATTGGCGTGTCACAGCTCGCACCGGAAAAACACACACCAAGCTTTTTACTGAGGAACGTGAACAACCAGTGATGTTGTTCATCGATATCAGTTCGAGTATGCGTTTCGGCTCGAAATTACTCCTTAAATCTGTACAAGCGGCGCACTTTGCCTCTTTAATCAGCTGGTTGGCCGTTAAGCAGAACGATCGTGTTGGAGCGATCATTTATACTGGGGAGGCTTTAATAGAGTGTAAACCAACCGCTCGCCAGCAAGGGCCACTTAATATCATCAATCAATTAGTTACACTTCATAACAACCCCATTGATACAGAGTTGACCAAACTGATACCGTTGGTTGATGCCTTCAAACACTTACACCAACTTTGCCCTAAAGGTAGTGAGATAGTCATGATCAGCGATTTTCATCTCCTACATCAAGAACATAAGGTCATCTTAAGCAAAATTCGCCACCATAACCGCCTGCAACTCGTCTCAATCTCTGATGCATTGGAGCGTGGCCAAACTCAATTTACTGGCAGTATTACCGTTAATGACAATGCTGCACGTAGAACAGCGTGGTTGGACTTTGGCAACAAGCGTACTAAACAGTTATTAAATAGCAGTTTCCAACATCGTCACCAATTTATTACTGATTTGTCCCGTTCACTCGGTTCACCCTTTTATCAGCTGTATGCGGACCTTCCTCTTTTGGATCAACTTAGAGCCACGACACCAGCACACCTTCGACAGGAAGCGTAGTATGAGTAACTCTGTTAACAAGCTCTTACCTTTAGAAGATATACGCAGTTATGACATCCCAAGTCTATGGCCGTTAAGCTGGCCTTGGTGGCTATTGATCATTTTTGTGGTATCACTGGGGGTTATTGCCACTATGCTGTTACGACGTCGTCAGCAACAACATAGAGCAAAAAAGGAAGCGCTCTTACTCATAATGTCTGATGAGATCCGCCATGATCCTGTGAAGATGCTAGAGCTTGTTAAACGTGCGTTTTTCTCCTATTACCCGAGAAGCCTTATCTCTCACCTTAACGGTACTGAACTTTATACCATTCTTGACCAAGCCAGCTCCTCTTCTGACTCCAGTACTGGTTTTCAGGCACACAGTGAGCTTTGGCAGCATGCTATCTATGCCCCATCAACCTTGTGTAGGGATGATCTTATTCGCTGTCATCAAACCTGTGTGCATTGGCTTCACACCGCTCTACCTGCATCAAAACAACAATTAGATAACCTCAATAGCGAGGTGACCCATGTTTAGTTTTGCCTGGTGGTGGATGTGGTTATTGCTGCCTTTGCCATTCTTTGCTCGAAAGTGGTTACCGCGTGTCCAAACACAAGTGGCCATTCATATGCCGACACTGCCCAAGGGGATTGAACAACCCCCTTCGCTTTCACGGTACCGATTAATGGTACTTGCCCTCATGTGGATAGCACTGTTAGCGGCAGCATCTCGACCAGTATGGTACGGCGAACCAATACAGACACAACCACTTCACCGAGATTTGATGCTCACCGTTGATCTATCTGGCTCTATGTCACAACAAGATATGCTTGTTGATGGCGACTATGTTGACCGACTGACGTCAGTGAAAAAGGTTCTGAGTGATTTTATCAGTAAACGTAAAGGTGACCGTCTCGGTCTTGTATTGTTTGCCGATCACGCCTATCTACAGACTCCGCTTACTCTTGATATTGAAAGTGTGGAAGAACAGCTCAATAGAACTGTTTTTGGTTTAGTCGGCAAACAGACGGCCATCGGTGAAGGCATTGGTATTGCGACCAAAACCTTTATAGAGAGTGAAGCGCCACAGCGGGTGATTGTACTGCTCAGTGATGGCAGTAATACCGCAGGAGTCATTGAGCCTATTGAAGCGGCAAAGCTAGCCCAAAAAAGTAATGTCACCATCTATACCGTCGGTGTTGGCGCCGGTGAAATGAAGGTGAAGAGCTTCTTCGGTTCTCGAACGGTCAATACGGCGCAAGATCTCGATGAACCTACGTTAACTGAAATTGCCAACCTTACTGGGGGACAGTACTTTAGAGCGAGAAATCAGGAAGATCTTAACGATATTTATGAAAAAATTAATGAGTTAGAAC